>CAWUOF010000064.1:0-12402 GCA_963923765.1 uncultured bacterium
GGGTAAGTTTGCAACGATAAAGTTTCCCCTTTATTTGCTTGGCTGAGAGTATGCCATATTTCCTCGGTAATATGGGGCATAAAGGGATGGAAAAGTTTTAAAATTCCATCTAATATATAAGCTAGAATTTGTTGTGCTACTTGTCGAGAAATTATATCCGCATCTTTTTGTAAACGTGGTTTTACTAATTCGATATACCAGTCACAAAAATCTCCCCGGAAAAATTCGTATAGCCCCTTAGCTGCTTCTCCTAATCCATAGTTATCGATATTATTACAAGTTTGTTGGATAACTTGATGATAACGAGATAAAATCCAGCGATCGCATAATTCTAATTCCCCAGAATTACCAGGAATTCCTAACTGCTGTGGCGTTTTTCCGTCTAAATTCATCATCACAAATCGCGCCGCATTCCACAGTTTATTAGTAAAATTCCGTGATGCTTCTACTGAGGCTGATTCATCTGTTTTCCGGTCATATTCTAAGCGGATATCTTGACCGGCACCTACTACTTCTTTAATTAAAGTATAACGTAATGCATCAGATCCATATTTGGCTATTAATAATAATGGATCGATACCATTTCCGGCTGTTTTAGACATCTTTTTGCCGTTTTCATCCAACACTAAACCGTGAATGTAAACGTCTTGAAAAGGTATTTCTCCTGTAAATTGCCCTGCCATCATGGTCATCCGTGCTACCCAGAAAAATATGATGTCAAAACCTGTTACCATTGTGGTATTAGGATAATAGGTTTTTAAATCATCAGTTTCTTGAGGCCAACCCAAGGTAGAAAAAGGCCATAAACCGGAAGAAAACCATGTATCTAATACATCCGGATCTTGTTCTAATTTGACATTTTCCCCAAATTTAGCGATCGCTTTTTCTTTAGCTTCACTGGCGTTATTTGCTACTACAAAGGGAGTATTATCAGTAATTTCTCCCCTTGTTTCACTAACAGCATACCAAGCTGGTATCTGATGCCCCCACCATAGTTGACGAGAAATACACCAATCTTTTAATTTTACTAACCAATCACGATAAACTTTACTCCAGCGATCGGGAACAAAATTAGGAGAATTTTGATTATCCAGAAAATCTAAAGCGCGATCGGCTAAAGGACGAATTTTTACGAACCATTGTGTAGAAATTAAAGGTTCAACTGGCACTTTACCTCGATCGCTATAGGGAACAGTATGCTTATAAGGTTCTATTTTTACTAAAAACCCTTCTTTTTGTAACCGATCTACTACATTTTTTCTGGCTACAAACCGATCTTGTCCGACAAATTCCCCGGCATTTTCATTGAGAGTGCCATTTTTATTCATAATATTAATAAATGGCAAATTATGGCGCATTCCCATCTCAAAATCATTCGGATCATGAGCAGGTGTTACTTTTACACACCCAGTCCCAAATTCCGGATCTACTAATTCATCACCTATAATTAATATGTCTCTGTTCATAATTGGCAATTTTATGGTTTTGCCAATTAAATGTTTATAGCGATTATCATTAGGATGCACAGCTACCGCCGTATCACCTAACATTGTTTCCGGTCTCGTAGTTGCTACTTCTAAATATCCCGATCCATCTGTTAAAGGATAACGAAAATGCCATAAATTACCCTCAACTTCTTTATTATCTACCTCTACATCGGAAACAGCAGACTGGGAAGCTGGACACCAATTTACCATATAATTTCCACGATAAATTAGCCCTTCTTCATATAAACGTACAAAGGCTTCTAATACTGCTTTAGATAATACTTCATCCATTGTAAAACGTTCTCGTGACCAGTCTACTGATGCACCAAAACGTCGCAATTGATTAACTATTTCTCCGCCATATTTAGCTTTCCACTGCCAAGCCCTTTCTAGGAATTTTTCCCGCCCTAATTCATAACGAGTTATACCTTCCTGTTTTAATTGTTTTTCCAGCATTGTTTGTACTGCTATGCTGGCGTGGTCCGTTCCTGGCAGGCAAAGGGTATTATATCCCTGCATCCGATGATAACGGATGAGAGTATCTATCAAAAACATATTAAAAGCGTGCCCCATGTGCAAGCTGCCAGTCACATTTGGCGGTGGAATTACGATACAATAAGATTTACCGCCTTTCTCTGGGTCAGCTTTAAAAATCTGGTTTTCTTCCCAGAATTTTTGCCAGAAGGCTTCTGTGCTAAAGGGGTCGTATTGACTTGGCAGATTTACAATTGTTGCACTCATGGAGAGATCTTTTAGTTAAAACAGACTTTTTAGATTTTGCCACATAAATGAGCAAGCTTTCATCAGCATAAACTAATTTTGCTTAAAAATATATTTATTTCATCTTCAATAAAGAATTCCTAGGAAGTTTATTTGTTAAGTATTTTAACTTTTTTTTGCATATTTTTTTTTATTTTTAAGGAAATATTAAATATGAAGCATCTTCTAAACATTAAATAACCGTTGTTGTGCTGTCTTCGCCAAACTAACTGATAAACAAAAACCATAAATATTTATATAGTTCTAATAGTTTTTACCCAAATATCTACCCTATATTTTCCGAAAATATTAGAAATTATTTCTTTATAGGTTTCTGAATGAGTTTTTTATCTTATTTACACCTCTAAAATAATTGCTATAATCAAATTATATGTTTGGAATACGTTAAAACTATGAAGCTCAAGCCAGGTTTGTTGCAATTAGTCGCTTTAACTGCTATTTCCTCCCTCATGTCTTCTTTTATTGCTGCTTGTAGTTCCCAAACTCCTTTACAGCAAGAATGCGATCGCTTCCCTATCCAACAGCGCCCCCAATATTGCCCCCCTTCTTCCTCTGGTGGTAATCGATCGGGTTCTGGTACTGTTTATCCTGGTAGTAGAAATTCCTCTGGTACCACAGATATTAATTCTCCTAATAATTCTAATACTACTAATAAATTATCCCCCTCTGCACCCAATACAGGCAGTAAAACAGGTGTTTCTGGTAACTCCCCTTCTTCCCAAGGTCGAGGCGGTTTTGGTAGTTTTGGGCGTGGTAGTTCCGCCGGAACATAAGTAATTAAAATTATGGAAAATAACCCTTTTAAATCTCCTCAGCGCGATCGATTCTTTAAATCAATAAAATTATCTTGGTATAACCTTTGTCCTATAAACTCCGAAACTGGTTTACCCGAAACTAATAAACAAGTACCCTACGCCCTTTATTATTGCCAACAAATCCCCCAAACTACTATACAAGAAATTAAAAAAGCATCCGAATTAGTCGGTCGTATTTTCATGGCTATGTGGCCGATAATTCGTGAATTAGATAAAGAAACTTTACTATATTATGGCTTCCCTCCAGAAACTTTAAATCTAATTAAATATGATAATTTACCGCCTTTCTGTATGCGCCTAGATTGGTGTTGGAACGAAAAAAACGGCGAAAAAAAAGTAGTAGAAACTAATACCCAAACTCCTAGCTTTTGGTTTGAATGTACCGAAGGAAATCGTCAAGTTGCCCCACATTTCGGACTAAAAGACCCTGTAGAAAACGCGCAAATTATCTTAAGAAGAAGCTTAAATCAACATATCCAAAAAGCCGCCTTAGAATTAAACAAACCTGTATCAGAATGTAATGTAGCTTTTACCGCTTTAAATAATCCTGAAGATATGGGTACTATGAAATGGCTAAGTAGTCATTTTATCTACGATAGTACGGTTTTTCCTTTAGAATACCTCCGGATTAAAGATGGAGAATATCTATTTTATCAAAAATCTGGAAAACCTATAGATATTCTATTTCTATGGTATCCGATCGAATGGATAATTAATGATGTAGATGAATCAGGTAAAAAATTATGGTTAGCCTTGGAAGAGTTAATTTTAAAGAAAAAAGTAATTATCATTAACTTTGGTTCGGCTTTTGCCTTACAACCTAAAAGTATATTGGCTTTAATTAATGATTTAGGCTATGATTTCTTTAATAATGAAGAAGCAGGTATATTTTTTGACTATTTTCCTAAAACTTCTCTAACACCAGAAAATATAGGTAAATCCTATTTTGCTAAACCTATTCTCGGTAGACAAGGCGAAGGCAGTTATGCTGTTAATTCTACTAATATAATTAATCAAAGCGCTAATAATGACCCTTGGTACACTCAGCAAATATATGTGTATCAAGAATTATTAGAATTTCCGACAATAGAAATAGCAGGTCAACCTATGCATACTGTGTGGGGAGTATGGCTTTATAATAATGGTCAAGATGAGTTAGTGTCTGGAGGTGTAGGGATACGGGTTTCTGATGGAAAAATTACCGATGATTATTCCTATTGGTGTCCGATCGGATGTTGATATTATTGGTTTTTTTCTGAAAACAGATTTTTTGGGCATTGGGCATTGGGCATTGGGCTAAATAATTGATAATTGATAATTGATAATTGATGTTTATTCATTGGGCATTGGGAAAGGGAGTCGGGAGTCATTATTGATATTCCCCATCATTGGGAGTCGTTAGTCGTTAGTCGATATTCCTAATGCGCCCCAATTCCCCATTCTAAATTCTAAATTCTAAATTCTACATTCTACATTCCCTATTCCCCTTGACAAACCTAGCTTACCCATGATATTGTCATTTTGATGAGGAAGAACTACCTGCGAAATTGATTAAATAGTCAACATAAAAACCAGGTAATTACTGACCGATAACTACAGTATAAATTATGATAAACCAGGATAAGATAAACGCGCCTCTGGCTAATCAATTAATGAAAAACTGGAAAACCATCATAATAGAAATTACCCCCTGTAAATATGATGAAATAACAATTAGAAGATTAACCAAAAATTAGGAGAAAATAGCCCTAGCCTCTATGACCTCTAAGTATCTGGGGTTAGATTATCTGTACAAAACATCAGAAAGCCAATATATCTTATTACTTGACTTTTAACAAGATATTATGTAATAAGAAGTTTTAAACCATTAAATAGCCAACAAAATTAAGAATATATAAACACCCTATCAGTGTAGTATTAATTCAGAAATTAAAAGTAGAGTAGTTTCTAATGAGTGCCAGCAGCAATTCAGGACAAATTATATTTGGAACCGATGGGTGGCGGGGAATTATCGCCCAAGATTTTACCTTTGCTAATGTACGAAAAGTAACCAGGGCGATCGCCGGTTATTTAGAAACGGCATATAGTAAAGACCGCCCGGTTTTAGTATCCTACGATACTCGTTTTTTAGCAGATCAATTTGCCCGCACATCTGCGGAAGTTTTAGCAGATTTGGGATGGACAGTTAAAATAGTCGATCGCGACTGCCCCACGCCAGTAATTGCCTATAATGCTCGTTTTCTCAACACTGCTGGGGCTTTAATGTTTACTGCCAGTCATAACCCAGCACCCTATTGTGGCATTAAGTATATTCCAGATTATGCCGGTCCTGCTACCCCAGCAATTACTGATGCAATTGTTGCTAATATTGCCGGTGCCGATGACGGGCCGACTTCTGGTAAGCATAGCGATAAAATTTCCACTTTTGACCCAAAACCAGAATATCTGAAATTTCTCTATACTTTAATAGATGTGGAAAAGATCCGCAGTGCCCATCTAAAGGTAAAGTATGATGCTTTATACTCTACTTCTAGGGGATATGTGGATACAGTTTTAGATCATTGCAATTGTGATACAGAAACTTTCCATGCCTATCGAGATGTTTTGTTTGGCGGTGGAATGCCAGAACCAAAGGGAGAACAGTTAACAGAATTAATTGAAGCTGTTACTAAAGATAAAGCAGATATTGGTTTAGCTACTGATGGGGATAGCGATCGCTTTGGTATAGTAGATGAACAAGGTACAGTTCTCACCCCGAATACAGTGCTATTATTATTAGCACGTCACCTAGTAAAAAATAAAGGTAAAACAGGAGCGATCGTTCGTACTGTAGCTACCACTCACCTATTAGATAGTTTAGCTGCCAAATATGGATTAACCCTCTACGAAACCGCAGTCGGTTTTAAATATGTAGGGGAAAAAATGCGGGAAACTCAGGTATTAATAGGCGGGGAAGAATCCGGTGGATTAAGTGTTGTTGGTCATATACCGGAAAAAGATGGGATTTTAGCTGATATGTTAGTAGCAGAAGCTATTGCTTATGAAGGTAAACCCCTAAGTCAACTTGTTGAAGAAGCTATTGCTGAAGCAGGGGGGCCGCTAAGTAATCAGCGCCTTGATTTGCATTTAACAGAAGCCCATAAAACGGCTGTAATTGATTCTTTTACGAAAAATCCACCTACAGAAGTAGCTGGCATTAAAGTAAAAGAAGTTGGTCGCAAAGACGGGATTAAACTTTATCTGGAAGAAGGTAGTTGGGTATTACTACGTCCTTCGGGAACTGAACCTTTAATCCGTGTTTATTTGGAAACAAGTTCGCCAGCGAAACTAGCACAAATTGCTGAATATATGCAACAAAATATTAACAAGTTGCAACCGTAATATTGCCGGAAGAAAATTAATGGGTAGGGTGGGTCAGATCCAATATTTCAGCTATATAATCAGGGGATTCTGATGCCCCCTACTAAATATATAATTAATTTTTGCAGGTAATTAATAGCTAATCTTTTTGTTTCCCATTCTTTACTTAAAAATTTATGCAAAGTGTTCCTTCTATTCTCGCTGCTTTAAGTGTAACAGCTTGGGTAATTGGAGTGGCGATACTATCGGTACAAAATGCTACACCAGTAACCCTGAAATTTTTAGTATTTCAATCAATTCAAATGCCAGTGGGAATAGTGTTAGCTTTTAGTGTAGGTATTGGCGTAATATTAGCTATTTTAATGGAAGTAAATAATAATTTAGCTGCGGAATCTGCGGCAAGGCGATCGAGGGATGATTTAGAAGATGATAATTAAACACAAGGTGAGAATAAAAAGTAAATTGGTAATAGAAATATATGATTAAAAATCGAGAAGTACCAAAT
This sequence comes from uncultured bacterium, assembly GCA_963923765.1. Taxonomy (GTDB): domain Bacteria; phylum Cyanobacteriota; class Cyanobacteriia; order Cyanobacteriales; family CAWUOF01; genus CAWUOF01. Next base: position 6,948 of record CAWUOF010000064.1, read on the forward strand.
ATTAGAATTACCAAATATTAGAAAATGTAAATTCTAAATTTTAGTTTTTCATCTATTATCTATTACCTATTACTTATTGTTGCTACTTATAACGAGTAAACCTGCCCGTCTATTAATAACCTGGTAATGCCCTTAGCTTGCAAATAAGGACGAGCTTTTTGCAACATTCTGCCATCAGGAATTTTAATGATGCGTTGAGTACGATTAGAAAAACGTCTAGCTACACGATGGTTATCAAAAATAGGTAGAGTTTTTTCCATGACTTCTTGCATCGGAATTTGCCCAAGATCGCTAAATTCTTTTAGGGGTTGAGCAATTAACTCAGCAGAGCGATCGATTACTAGATAACAGATTTTCGGAATAAAGGCTTCTGAAAGAGGTAAAACTTGAACAGGGGTATTTAGCCTGCCTTTACGCTGAGGCCAAAGGGGTAAATCATCCTCATCATCATCGATATCGTAGTCGAAATCCTCATCATCGATATCTTCGCCTAATTCCTCTTCCCTATCTAATAAATCTTCTCCTATTATTTCTTCTATTTCCTGAGTAAAACCACTGTAATTTTTAGAATATGCATTGCTGCTATTACGAATGGAATTAATAGGAGATGCAGAACTTACTACAGGTTGCTGTTTAGGTTTGATAATAGGAGTTTTAGAGACAGGGGGACAACTCACTTCTTCTAACTCAGGTTCAGCAGAAGATCGCTTGCGACGGCGACGGATATTATCAACTGCCGATGCTGGATCCTCGAGCATTTCAGAAGAAACAGTAGCAGTAAAATTTTGCTCCTGTAGTGATTGTTCCCCAACGATATCCTTTTGGGTAGAAGCATGAGAATGCGATCGCCCAGAGCGTTTTTTTTGTTCAACTAGGATTTCGTATTCGGATTCTGACAAGCCACTTTTCAGAATGCGGCTAATAGTAGAGTTACTTACACCATAGTGTTTAGCTATAGTTTGAGTAGTTTCTCGTGGTTGTCTATACATTATGAGGATATCTTGCTTGTCAGCATCGGACAGTTTTTGATAACTCATGCGCCAAGTTTACCTCAGTTATCTGTTGCTACCTGGTGTCCTCCACCTCGTCTGCGTCCAGTGGTACGACGGGTAGAACGGGTTGATAAATCGTGTTCTAAAACAGCCCCTATGCCAAACAGTACGCCACTGAAAACAAAAAATACTTCCAATAGCTGACCACTTTGGTATTCTGGAATATTTACGGCTGCATATTTAAACCACATATCAGCAATGTAAAAAGAAAAAGTTGCTGCGGCAATCATCCGCCAAGATTGGGAAAAACGACCACCCCAGAAAGCTAACAACAAAGTTGTAGCAATAATCAACAGGAGTACATCCCCAACTATGTAAAATAAAGTTACATAAGTTTTTAGAGGACTTAGTAATACTTCCAGGTCTTTTACCCAATTTGGAACTGATACAGATTTTTTTTCTACTTCAGCTTTAGCAGCAGGGGTAACTGCTGGAGTTGCCTTAGATTTATTAGTCGATGATGTATTAGTAGGTTTTTTCCCTGTTTGTTGTTTTATGGGTGGCGCTTTTGTATTATTAGCCGAACTAGGAGCAGGTGCAACCGCTACTGATTCGGTGGGTTCGACAATATTGTTAGCTTTAATAGTAGGTGGTGTGATGGAAACCCATACAGCAAAAGTGATACCACCGATCGCGATCATTCCTACTATTAACCATTGTTTCCACTCCAGATTTAATCTGCGGGAAACCACCGCTAAAATCATACCCCAGGCTAGAAATATATAACTGGTGATATAAAACATATCTGCTGGTGATACATCTGGTTCCTGCTCCCAAAACAGTTCCCACCAGCCAAACAGCATCCCTCCTATTAAATAGAAAAACATTCCCAAGGCCAGCCCTCGCCAAACATTACGACCACTGACAATTTGGGGGTTGTGCCAATTTCGCCAACACAGAATACTTGCCCATAAAAAAGCCCCTAATTCAAAAATATAGGTGCCGTAGGAATACCAAGGGGGTAATTCCTGGTCGGGCAAGGGAATGCTAAACAGGAGAAAAAACAACAGTGCCGATACAGCCCAAAAAATTCCAAACAAAACTAGATTTTGTACTGATACAACTGTTGCTAGGAAGGATTTGGGAGTAGATGATTTTTCCGAAGTGCTGCTCATAAAAATTCACGCAACGGATAACTAGCTCGAGACGTAAATCTGGATTGCGATCGCGGGCTAAAAAATATCATGATCTCAATCCCCCAGTGTTTAATTCAGCGTCGCATATCTAATGATTGCATCGCTACCATTTTCCAACATTCTTTACTTAGCCCATAGCTTGCCCACTTGTGGCGATTGCTTTAGCCAAGTCATAAACTGTTTACGCTCTGCCGATGGCATATCTTGTAAAGACTCTAAAACTCGAGCGGTAAAGCTAGGATTACCAAAATAATCTTTGCCCAAGCGATGAATCTCTTGTAACAATGTCACTAGATGATTTTCTTGCCAAGGCGGTATCTGGCCATTGCCCAAAGGATCCATATTCAGTAAAGAGTTAACTGCATCCGGCGATCCTGTTTGGGGAAATTTCCCCTTTTGGAATACTTGAGCAATATCTTTTTGAAACGATCCAGCTTGTCGCGTTCCCAATAAGTCTTCGACATCAAAATAGACAGCTTGCAGCATTAATAAACAAGCTTGGGTTAACATCAGTGATGCCGCTTCACCGCTTGGCACTGGTTCGTCACCCAGCTGATCTACACGAACTTTGCCCCATACACTATACCTATCCGGTTCTTCCAGCAGGACACAAGCTTTCCCTTTATTATCGGTGAGATCTCGCCATAATGCTCTAGCTTCTTCGGCTTGTTGTGCGTTAAACACGCTAATTAAGCGAAATGTCTGCCCCTGATAATTGAGAATTGGAATCTGCTGACCTGTTTTGGGGTGCTGAATACTGGAAATTTCAACATCCTGGCGTTTCAGAATAAACATGATGAGACTTCCAATTGACTTTTCGTGGCCTGCGCGTGCTTTGTGTGCAATTATGTTTCATCAAGTAATTATCTCGATAAGGTGGCTTGCTTGGGTTGGGGATAAGTTATATTAACTATTTACCAAATCTGGGCATTGTGCTGTTTATTTTTACAGCTTATATTCCCTGTATTTGTTTACCCCTTTTATATTATTACCGCCCCAGCTACTGGGTTCCTTTTAGATCGGGCTAATTCGGAAAAACGGTAATTATAACAAGCAATATTCAAGCAGTTTTCTGTTAAGGATAACGTGATTTGCTCTATTTATGATATTTTAGTTTGGACATTTCCACCCTTGTAGAGCTACTGCTAATAATATTTATGGGATGCTTGATCTAACCATCATCTTTTCAGGCTGCCCAAATTTAGGTTTTAAAAAGAAATTTTTAAGATTTTTTATCTCCTTGGCGGTTTTTGCTAAAAACATTCTCAGGAAAGGCTTTTGTCTGATTTCATTTGAAAAATCGCTCCAGCCCCCTAGAATTTATGGTACAACACTGATAGCGGATATCTCTAATTTAGAATTATGTCCCCAAAATGTCCAATAATATTTTTTTTATACCGAATTGGTTATTGTATATCTATGTGATTGTGATATAATTTTTTTTGTTATTTCTGGCTACAGATACCAGATTTAAGGCCATAAGGCCGATAATCGGCCTTTTTTCTCTAGCGATCGCATCCTGCCGTGGCCGAGTGGATGAGGCAACGACCTTCTAAGTCGTTTAACGGGGGTTCGAGTCCCTCCGGCAGGGCTTTAATAGTCAATAATGCGCCAAGCAATTAAAGATTTAGCTTTCCCTTTAGCTGATATTGGCGCACAGGCTTCTACATTAATTCTTTTATCTAGGGCCTGATATATTTCATCAGAAATTGTAATTTCTCCGGATGCAGTAGCACTTTCTAACCGCTTGGCTGTATTCACTACATCACCAATTACTGTATAAGTCCGCACATCTTGACTGCCAAATAATCCCTCAATCACGCTGCCACAATGCACCGCACAACCAGCACCTATTTTATAGGGTGTAAGTGTTTTTAAGGCGGCTTTTGACATGGTTTTAGCCGCCGCTATTCCTTGCTGTGGTGTGGCATAAATTGCCATTATTTCATCGGCTGTTAAGGTAATTTTTAAAGGCTGATGTTGCGCGGCAGCGGGTTCTACATTTCGGTAATATTCATTTAATACCGCCGCTACAATATCTGGTTTAGTTTCTTCACACCAACTGGTAAAACCGCGAATATCCATAAATAAAATTGTTCGATCGCATCTATGAAATTCTAATTTTTCTGGGTTAGTTATAGCCGTAAATACGGCATGACTACCCATGCCCCATTCGGCTAGATTTCGCAATAATTGGGCAGTTTTTTGCAGTTGTTTTCTTTGGGTAGTTATTTGCAGTACCTGTAATCCTAAAATTATCCCAAAAACTACCATCCCACTAATTAAAAATCGATCGGCAGGTTGAGAAATTATGGTTTTCGTCTCTTCACTAATTCCTAATCTGCTAGATTGCATATTTATTCCGATATAAAGAGCTACAAAAATAAAAGTTCTGACTAAATTCTCTAAAGGAATAATCCAAGATTCTATTATTGGTTTCCAATGAAATCTTAATCCTTGTAAAATCGCAATTAATAAAGAAAATCCCCACAGTACCCAATGATTAGATTGCTCAAAAAAATGCATCCCATCCAAGGGAACATCAATTATAGTATAAATACCCGGTCCGATGAAATTTCCCCAAAAACGACGAGCGTTAGGTCGCGATAAATACCAAGTTTGCGACAATGTTGCTCCGACAATAATGTAAAATCCTGGTTGTAAATAATTGGAACCAAATACATAATTTGATAACCCTTGTAATGAAATTTCCGCTAGGGTATTAAAGATTAAAAAATAACCACTATTTGTAAGTAACTCGCTAAAAAATGCACTACGGCGAGAACCATGTATTTTTATGCCGATCGCGTCTTCTGCTGTAATCATTGGCTTTGGATAAGTAAAAATAACAAAAACTTCTGTTATTTAATTATATTATTTTATCATTTTTACATATTTTTTTATCTGCACCAGCAAAGAAATAATTAAATAATTGCAAAAAGTATTTCTTTTGGATCTTTGCTCTAAAATTTCCAGACAAATCATAGATGTTTTTTTAAACTAAATTTATAATTGTAGTAATTATAAGACATCTTGCGAAAATAATATGTCAGAAACGCAGTGTAGCGAAGAGATTCTTCGCTGTCGCTCAGAATGACAAATTTTCGTACTTTCGCAAGAGATCTAATGATATTTTTTATGTTTTAATATTATAAATAGGATGTATCAGATAATAACCTAATAATTTGATATTTATAATTATTCTGAAACACCCCTGTAGGGGTAACAAGAAGGCTAAAACCTTTACAGGATAAAGGATGGAGCGAA
>CAWUOF010000065.1:0-12295 GCA_963923765.1 uncultured bacterium
TAGAAGTACAAAATCAAAAAGATGAAGAGTTTGCCGAAAGAATGTATATTTATAATTACCGATGTTATGATAAATATTATAAACCGGTAATTAGTTTAGCAGTATTAGGGGATGAAGTATCTGGATGGAGTCCATCAGATTTTAGTTATAAATTAGGGGGTTGTGAAGTAAGTTTAAAGTTTCCCAGAGTGAAATTATTAGATTATGCAACGGAATGGGAAAATTTAGAAGCAAGTACAAATCCATTTGCCATAATGATTATGGCCCATTTAAAAACCCAAGCTACTAACGGAAAACCCCAGGAAAGAAAAGAATGGAAATGGAACTTCATGCGGAGACTGTTTGAAAGCGGCTATGATAGAGAAGATATTATCAAGCTATTCCGTTTGATTGACTGGATGATGGTTTTACCAAAAGAATTACAGCAGCAATTCAGAACCGAAATAAAAACTTATCAGGAGGAAAGAAAAATGCCGTTACTGAGCAGAATTGAATTAATGGCAATGGAAGAAGGCATTCAACAAGGCATTCAACAAGGCATTCAACAAGGAAGTCTGCAAGGAAGTTTACAAAATGCACGGGAGTCAGTAATTGAAATTTTAGAAGTGCGGTTTACACAGATACCGACAGAATTAAAGGAGGCAATTAATAAACTTGATGATTTGGCGTTGTTAAAAAGTTTGATTCGACAGTCGATCGCTATCCCTTCTCTAGCAGAATTTCAGCAATTACTACCAGAAAATCCATCAAATAGTAGTAATTTGTAACCAATTAAATAATTAATAAATCTCAAAATATCTTAACCCTAACAGACTTATCAATACAGCTTGTTAGGGTTTTATGTTATAATACAATCTTAACTAATCTAATTAGGTATATTTTTAATGGGTGCTTTAACTGATATATTTAACAATGTTCTATCTTTATTTTTACAAACCAACTGCCCCCTTTGTCAACGTCCAGCTAAAACAGAATTATGTCAATATTGCCAAAAACAATTAGAAAGCTGTAAATTTACAAATCCAGGGGCATCTTGGCAAGGAGATTTACCTGTTTTTATCTGGGGTATGTATGGCGGTCAATTAAAAAGAACGATCGCGGTTATGAAATATGAAAATCACCCCGAATTAGCTCGATCGCTCGGATATTTAACCGGTAAAGCATGGTTAAACTCTCCTATTTCCAAATATCAAAATAAACTAACAGTAGTTCCTATTCCACTACATCCCAACAAACAAAAACAGCGTGGTTTTAATCAAGCAGAATTACTAGCTAAAAGCTTTTGTGAAATTACCGGCTTACCCTTAATTAGCCAAGGTTTACAACGCATCCGAGAAACCGATGCACAATTTGGTTTAAATGCCATTGAACGCGATAAAAACCTATCCGAAGCATTTGCAATAAATCCAGCTTTTAAAAACCGTCTTATTAACGGTTCCGTATTATTATTAGATGATATATATACCACTGGTGCAACAGTTCGTTATGCGGCCAAAGTATTACATCAACAAGGAATAAAAGTTTATGGTATAATTGCGATCGCCTCCTCAAAACAAACAATAACTAAACCTAAAATATGAAAAACCAAACTATAGGAATGATAACAAGTTATCCCAACATTCCCAATTACGATTGGTTATGGCATCAAACCCCCCATAACTTCGGGCAGTGGGGAAACATTCAAATACTAGCAAAAGCATCAAAACCAGATTATTTACTAATGTATCAATATGATTTTCCCAAACCAGAAAAAAAATCATGGTTAAATAAATTAAAAAATAAAAATCACCCCAGGGAAAATATCCAAAATCAACTCCGAGAAGTACCCAAAGAAAAAATTATATATCTCATCAGAGAACCCCCCCTAAATGAAGTTATAGAAATACATAAATATAACTACAAACAAGCCCAAAATTACTGCGGTTATATTTCCGGGCCAGACGATTTAGCACCAACACCAAATTATATGCCTGCCATTTGGTATCTTAACAATTCATTTCGCGATTTAAACGATTTAGGAATACCCGAAAAAACTAAAAAATGTTCTTGGATAACTTCAGGAATAACCCGGAGTGCAAATCATCGACACCGTTTAGATTTTCTGAGAAAATTACAAGAAAATCAGATAAAATTTGACTTATTTGGGCGAAATTTACCCGACTGGGCAGATAAAAAAGGCGAAATAGGTACAAAATGGCATTCCCTCGCACCTTACTATTACAATTTAGCCATAGAAAACTATGCCGAAAATGATTGGTATGTGACCGAAAAACTCTGGGATGCATTATTAGCTTGGTGTTTACCAATATACTACGGTGGACCAGCAGCAGATAAATTATTACCTCCTGGTAGTTTTTTACGACTACCGAATTTAGACGCAACCGGAATAGAATTTATCAAAGAAGTAATAGCAACTCCCGATCGCTGGCATTCAGCCATTCCAGCAATTACCGAAGCCAGACAAATTATCCTACATAAATTAAACCTATTAAACTGGTTATCTGAATATGTCAATATTTATCAATAAATAATCAATAAATACCCTACAAAATTATATATTTATATATAAATTATAAAAATATCTCAACATGGATGGAATTTGCACCTTAGCCAACGATCGCGTATATGATCAACTAATTGCCTTACTCAATAGCATAGAGGCAATATATAAAGAAAAAATCCCCGTTTGTATCTATCCCTACGACAACAACACCACAAAAATAGCTAGGGAAATTGCCCACAGAAAAAACGTACATTTATATAACAATAAAATTTCCTTAGAAAAATGGGATAACTTTGTAAAAACTATCTGGGATAGACATCCCACAGCCCATCAACAATGGCAAAAAATCACCACAGAAAACTATCATCGCATAGGAACCCATCGCCGTTATTGTGCCTTTGACGGTCCTTTCGATCGATTCCTTTACATGGATGCAGATACTCTTCTTTTAACCCCCATAGAAACTATTTTTAATCAACTCAATCAAAATGATATAGTTGTCTATGATTTTCAGCACAAAGACTTAAGCCATGTATATAATATAAACTCCCATAAACTAACTCAAATATTCTCCCCAAAACGCCTAGAAACAGAGATATTTTGTTCGGGTTTTTATGCCTCAAAATCCAATATTTTTACTGCCGAAAACCTCCATAAAATACTTACCCAACTCCAAAGCGGAGAAGCAGAAATATTATATCCAATGGCACCAGATCAAACCCTACTAAATTATATGGTAATGAAATCTAACCTATCTCACTATAACCTAGCCCTACATTTACCGCCAGACAAAAAAACCGGATGCTGTGTTACCTCTACCCACTTTCAAGAAAAAAATCATATTTTATACGATAAAGACAATCCCTTAACCTATATTCATTATATAGGCATATCATCACAAATATTTACGCGCTTATGTGCTGGAGAAAATATAGATTTTCCCTATCGAGAAACATTTTTATATTATCGTTATATGTACGAACCAGAAAAACGCCCAAAATTTAAAAATAAACCCATAGCTTACAATCAAAAACCTAAACTAATTACAAAAATCTGGCAAAAATTGAGGATAATTTAATGACACGCGGCATATATATTACAGCAAACGATAAAGTAATAGATCAAGCGATCGCCCTTTTAAACAGTATTCGTTTTTATGATAAACACACCCCTATTATCCTCATACCCTACGATAATAACTATCAAAAAATTGCCCAAATTATCACCCAAAACTATAACATCCAAATTTATCCAGATTTAGACTTTATCGAAAGATTATCTATTAACTTACAACAAACATTTGGAGAAAATTTTTTTGCCCGTCCCAATCAATTTCGCAAACAAGCCTGTTGGTTTGGCCCTTGGCAAGAGTTTTTATACATCGACACAGATATAATAGTATTTGAAAAAATCATAAATAACCTAAACTATCTCAACAATTATGACTTTATTTGCTGTGATTATCAACATTTAGGCGGAATCAAAAACGTTTTTACATCTCAAATCATAGCAAACAATATATTTACCGCAAACGAAATACAAGATATATTTAACTGCGGTTTTTGGGGCGCAAAAAAACACTTAATCACCGAACAAAAACTATACGCAACCTTCCGAGAATGCGCCGCCCATCCTGAATACTTTGATTTTTCACAAAAAACCTCGGATCAACCCATAATTAACTACATGATATTAAAACATATAAAAAACCGAATCAACCTAGTTAAACGCCCCGAAAAAGCCCCTGGAAACTGGGCAGGAAGCACACACTTTCAAATAGAAGGAAACCGACTAATAGATCCGCAAATAAACCAACCCCTACAATATCTCCACTGGGCAGGAATAGCCATCAAACCCGGTTGTCCCTATTGGGATATTTGGGAAAAATACCGTTATCTAAACCAACCCAAACCAACCACACCCTGGCAAAAACTCATCAACAAAATCACCAACAACAATTAAACCCAAAAAAGCAAAAGATAACACAAAAAATTCCCAAAAAACCTTGGCGAACCTTTGCGTTAACCTTTGCGAATGCGTTTTAAAAAACCAATTTTTTAACCTACCAAGAATCCAGATCTAGTGATTGAGAACCACCTTTTTCTAACTGTATCAAAACCTTTCCTAACTGCCACCAAATTAACCAAGCAATAAACATTGTTAATGGTACAGATATAAAATAAGCGATCGAACCAGAAAACCCAAAAATTTCTAACCCAGCCGAAAGGAAAAAACAAACACCGCCAGAAATTCCCACAAAAGGCAATCTTAATTGCGACCCTTTCAAATTAGCCAAACTACGGCTAGAACGATTTTTAGACCATTCATTAACAAACTGTTTCAAAGCCGACTCAAAAGCTATTCCAGATGCTACACCAGCTAGTAGTCCAGCTATTAATAAAAAATAGGGAGGGTCAGGGAAGTAGTACACAAAAACTCCTTAAAGATGCAGTAAAATACAATTAATTATAGCGTAAACAGGGGCGGGTTTATTTATGTTATTTGTCAAATCTAAAATCCCTCGTTAAACCCACAGGGGCGGGTTTATTTATGTTATTTGTCAAATCTAAAATCCCTCGTTAAACCCGCCCCTACATATTTTCTGAGATTTTTTTCTAATAATTTTAGGTAAAAATAGATAATTATTGGGTGGTTTAGGGGATAAATTATGATACTACACGACAATATAAATAAACCCGCCCTTGCCTTATCGATTTTATCAGTTTTTATCAATAATTAATCAACAAAAAGATACCCGACTTATGACAAAAGTCGGGTATTTAAAGAGTAGACAAAATAGTTAACAAAAAAACTGAAATTTTAAGACTTCATAAAAGTTGCCATAGAAGGCAATACCGCCGCCCCTTCAGTAGAAAACTCTGCTAAAGCCCCCAAAGCAGCATTAAACAAACGATCGAAATTGAGATCATCCTTAACTAAATTCCACAAACGTTGAACTTCTTCAGTATGCAAGCGATCATCTTCTATCAACGCCAATAATAACTGTCGGCGTAAAAAATCACCCTCGTCTGAAAGTAAAAATTGCAAACCTAAACCAGCAGTTGGTAAAATATCAAAATTACCATCAGTTCTGGCAATAGCAATCATATTTTCCAGCCGTTCCCATTGAAACTTACCATCCTTAAACAACACATTAATCAAACGTCGGCGTAATTGGGGAGACTCGCCACTTAAAAGCCGTTTTGACACATAAGGATAAGCAATTTCTACAATTTTAAAATCCGGATTAATACTAAGCGCCAAACCTTCCTGAGTTACCAAAGAACGAATAATCAAAGCAAACTTTGACGGTACACGAAAAGGATATTCATACATTAACTCACTAAAGCGATCGGTAATCGTTTTAAAGTTAAAATCCTTCACCTTTTCTCCCATAATATCGCCTAAAACCGCCTCCAAAGCAGGCACAATCGGGCGAATATCCGTTTCTGGAGTAAGAAAGCCTAACTTAACAAAATCCTCAGCCAGATCCAGATAATCTTTATTAATCAAATGCACCACAGCATCAACCAGAGTTTCCTTAGTTTCCTCCTCCAATTGATCCATCATGCCAAAATCAATAAAAGCCATTCTGCCGCCCTGTTCCCATTTATTCGGGTTTTGTTCCCCATCCACAGGGCACTGAGGCAACATAGCAAACAAATTACCTGGATGCGGATCAGCATGGAAAAAACCAAATTCCAGCAACTGCCGCAAGCCGGAAGTTACACCAATACGAATCAAAGCATCCGTATCAAGACCAGCTTGTTTAACCTGTTCAGTATCTGTCAGTTTAAAACCGTGTATCCACTCTAAAGTTAAAACATTTTTACTGCTATAACGCCAGTAAATTGATGGTACTTTTACCGTTGTATCATCGCGAAAATTAGCAGCAAATTTTTCAGCATTACGACCTTCATTTAGATAATCAACTTCTTCAAAAAGTTTCACCCCAAATTCATCTACAATTAAACTTAGATCGTGACCTAAATTTAACGGTAATAAATTTCGTAATTTAAAAGAAGCCCATCGCATTAAATATAAATCTAGGGTAAGAATAGGTAACAAGCCAGGGCGTTGTACTTTTACCGCTACTTCTTCTCCAGTATGCAAACGAGCTCGATAGACTTGACCGAGACTAGCAGCCGCGATCGGTTCAGGAGAAATTTCCTTAAATATCTCTTTAACAGAACGATTTAAATCTGTTTCAATGATACTAAAAGCAATTTGATTATCAAAAGGTGGTAACTGGTCTTGCAGTTTTATTAATTCTTCTAAAAAATCTTTCCGAATTAAATCAGGTCGAGTTGAAAGAGCTTGGCCAACTTTAATAAACGTCGGGCCGAGTTTAGTTAAAATATGTCGTAATTGTTCTGCTCTTTCTGACTTATGCTCTTTAATTTGATGTTGCCATCGATCCCATAGGAAACCTAGAATAAACCCAGTAAAATACCAAATAATTCGGAAAGCTCGCCAGAACGCTTGCCAAGGACGGCGGCCATAATAACGAGCAATGGTATTGGGATCGTAGCGCTTCATCTGAGCGAGGGGATGCTGACTCACGCTTTGTGTGCCTCTAATATATTTGATTAATCATTTCAGCAGTCGATTAGCCTTTAGGATAATTTAGGACTAATCGATAATTGGTCTTGTAACATTAGTTTACCAAAATCAACATAAATTATTTATCAAAATAGGACTTATGCAAAGAAAACAAATTGCGATCGAGCATATAGTTAATTTTCTTAGCATTTATTCATTTTTTTTGCATAAGTCCTGGGAAAAATCCTATTAACTGGGCAAATCACGAAAATTTAGCCATCGCCCAAAATTTGATTAACCTCAGCCAAACAATCTTTTAAGCTATACACCACCTGCTCTTGTTGCTCCTGGGTCAATTCTGGAAACATTGGTAAAGACAAAACTTGATTAGCTGCCTGCTCCGCGATCGGCAACTGCCCCGAAACATAACCCAACTTTTCATAAACTTCTTGCAAATGTAACGCCAAAGGATAATACACCATCGCCATTACACCCTTTTCGTGCAACTTATCCCGCACCACATCGCGATAATTAAATTTACACTTATCCTCTTGACTTTTTACACGAATTGTGTATTGATTCCAGACTCCCTGACCTCCCGCCGGTTCTTGGGGCAAAATCAAACCCGGAATAGAACTCAATAACTCTTGATAACGAGTCGCCACCTTAGCGCGTCCCTCATTCCAAAAATCTAAATAACGCAGCTTAATTTGCAAAATAGCCGCTTGGATAACATCCAAACGGCTATTAATACCAGTAACCTCGTGGTGATAACGCTTGCGACTACCATGCTCCTTTAACATTCGCATATTCGCCGCTATTTCCGGCAGAGAAGTAGTACAAGCCCCACCATCCCCAAAAGCACCTAAATTTTTAGTCGGGAAAAAACTAAAACACCCAATATGACCAATACTCCCCACTCTTTTCCCATCCCATCGCGCCCCCGCAGCTTGGGCACAATCTTCAATCACCATCAAACCCTGCTTTGCAGCTATGGCCATTATTTCCGACATCGGCGCAGGTTGGCCAAACAAATGCACCGGTATAATTGCCCTCGTTCTACTATTAATGGCAGCTTCGATTAGATTTACATCAATATTAAAAGTGTCAGCATTAATATCTACAAAAACAGGCGTAGCCCCCACCGCACTAATTACTTCCGCCGTAGCAATAAAAGTAAAAGGCGTTGTAATTACCTCATCTCCTGGGCCAATATTTAAAGAGCGCAAAGCTAAATATAAGGAATCAGTACCAGAATTACAGGAAACAGACTCAGATACACCTATATAATTAGCAAACTGTTGCTCAAAACTTTGTACCACTGGCCCGCCAATGTAACGCCCAGAAGCCAGCACCTCTAATACAGCCGTGTTGACTTCTTCGCCAATGGTTTCGTATTGTTTTGTTAGATCCAGCGGAGGTATGTTATTCACTCTGCACACCACTAATTAAAGATATATAAAATCAAATTTTGCTCTATCTTGGAATCAAGATGCCACGATTTTTTCAAAAAAGATTAATATTTTTTCCCGCGATCGCCACCAAACACAAAAACTACCAAAATCCAACCATAGACAACCCCCAAAATTCATAAATCAACGTGGAAATTTTCATAGATCTAGGTATTCCCGCATTAGGACTAATAGCTATAGCCATAGGCTTATCCGCCTGGGAAAAATTGGGCTTGGAATGGCATTTAACTCTGGCCGCAAGCCGTACCATTATCCAACTTTTAGGAGTAGGCTACATTTTAGCCCTAGTATTCGCCCTCAACAATCCCTGGGCAGTACTAGCCATTTTAGGATTAATGCTAACTGTAGCAACTATAGTTTCTCGTAACCGCATCAGTAAAAAAATTCCTAGACTTTTACCCCTAGTAGCAGGGTCACTCCTCATTTCTACTATTCTTACCCTCAGCTACACCACATTATTTATAATTAAGCCGGAAATCTGGTATAAACCAGAATACATCATCCCCTTCGGTGGCATCGTACTTGGTAACGCTATGAACTCAGCCGCCCTAGCCGGAGAACGCTTAGTTAGTACCATTCGTGCCAGTCAATTAGAAATAGAAACCCATCTGAGTTTAGGGGCAACTCCTGAAGAATCTATCGCCCAATATCGTAAAGATGCTATCAAAGCCGCTTTAATTCCTACCTTAAATCAAATGATGGTAATTGGCATTGTTACTTTACCTGGAACTATTACTGGTCAACTTCTCGGTAATATTAATCCCATCCAAGCCGCCGCTTATCAAATGATTATTATGTTTATGGTAGCTTTTGCTAGTATTATTACAACTATTTTGTTAACTAAAGGGATATATCGACAGTTTTTTACCGCCGAATCTCAGTTAATTCGATATTAATTGTTAATTTTAAAAATTAGAACCCAGGGAAAAAACTATCAAGAATAAATACCTTTTCCCTGGGTAGGCTGTTTATTTTTCTAATGATTGGCTATTAAATAACCATCAGGAGAATAAATTTCTAAAGGTAAACGGTAATTAATACTAATTGTTTCCAAAGCAGTTTCTAAGCTTCGCAAATGATCTATTACTCCCGCCCTGGTTTTAATGTTATTGGTTGTGCCAACTTTGGTAATAGTTTCTTTGTAGTTAGGAGTAATGCGAATTTTAATACCATCCCGATTAACTGTGTAAGTACAAATGGTAGGAGAACCTGCACAGATTTGATTTAATTCTGCCGAGATTTGTTGTACTCGATTATTCCACGCTACGTTAGCTTCAGCTAATTGTAGAGAGTTGGAATAGGAAGCTATCATCTGTTGGGCTTGGGGATAATAATAGCTACCATTAGGTATTTGTTGAGCATAAGCTAAAGCCCGTTGCCAAATAGATATAGCCCGCGCCCATTGATTACGTTCTTGCCAAGTTTTAGCAATGGTGGCGAAGTTTTGGGCAAGATTATAATTTCTAATTGATATTTGCTCTTGATTTTGTTTATCTCGTGCGGCAACTAATTTATCTTGATAGCTATTTAACAATTGCTGCCCTTCTACAAAGGCTGTAGTATTTAAGGGAATCGATCGCAAAGTATTAATTGCTGTTAGCCAAGTTGATTGTACTACTTGCCAATTTTCTACAGAAACCGCTATTCCTTGCCGTGCTTCTGCTACTTTCGCCGTTGATTTAGCTATATCTAATTTTTTATTGGCTTGTTGTTCTAAATTTAAACTGGCTTTCGTATTTGCTAAATTACGACGATATTCCTGAATTTTTTCCCGCGATAATTGATATAATTTACTATCCGATGGAATACTTTCTAGTTTCGCGATCGCCTCCTCCCACAAAGCTTGCATATCCACCCACACTTGTACTGGATATGGTGGATTACTATTTTGAGACATAGCAGCAGCAGCTAGACGACTAGCCATCACAAATTTATCTAAAATATCCAGTTGATATTTATATTTATTTAACTGATTCTGCGCCGAAGCATAATAACTAGACCAGAAAGGAATACTTGCTAAAATTTCCGTAGATTGTACTAATTTCTTTTGGGCTTTAATCGTTCCGGTTTGCGATTTATCCATCTGGAGTATTTTAGTAGATTCTGCATTTAATTGTTCAGCAGTTTTTAACTCCATACACTCCCCTACAACACAGGGACGACTCACCCCATATAAAATTCCCAGACTCACAGCTAAACTAACACTTGCTCCTGCTAACATTTGAAACGCAGGTGATTTTATTACTGTAGCTAAAGATTTTTCTTCTATTACTTCTGGTTTAATATGTTGAGCTTGGGAAAAATCACCCGATATATCTATTATATTATCGCTATTTCCAGTTTTTTCCTCAGCTTGAGTATTTACTACATCAGCATCTTTATTATTATTAATTTCTTCTGTCGATCGACCATATTTTTCTCGCCATTTTTGCAGCCACTCATCTACATTTTCTGGTGGCACATTTTGGCTACCTTCTCCAGCCACATTCGATCGATTTTCTGTTTCATCTATTAGCCCTGTTTCGATATCATCGAGTACCGAAGAACAATTTTTAGCTGGCCACGCAAAGGTATGGAAAGCATAAGGCTGTTTTTGGCCCGCAACTCGTAAATAAATTTTTACTTGTTCGATCGCCCTTGGCTGTTGTTCCAATATAGCTTTTTGCAATGTTGAAAAAGTTTGTTGTTGATCCGGTGCCACTTCTGGCGGATGTTGGGCTAATACCATCAGAGTTTCTTGCTTGCGGGTACATTGCACTTGCAAAGGCACATAATGGGATAACTCCGATAGCAAGCTATCTTGTAAAATATTTCCTAAATTTTGCAAATCATCTTGCCGTACTGCTGTTGTCATAGGACCACACCACCTAAATTACTTTTTCTTTTTGCTTCTTAATCTGGTTTTGCCGAAATTATGCCATTAATTTTTACAAATACCTATAGCTATTGCCATAAAATTTTGGCTTTTAATTATAACTTTGACTGAAAAGTTTTGGCCGTTTAACCCCATTAACATATCTATTTATACCAATCATCATTTTAATAGCATAAAAAACAATTCAAAAATATTTGATGCTAATTTTTATATTATCTTACACCCATCATGGGTGAAACCCCCCAAGTCTATAAATTATAATTTTTTTAACATTAACTACAAAGACATCAAGACATATATAATATTAAAATACTAAAAACCTCTAATAATTATTTCTAATTCTTTTTATTGCTTTATATCTTTATATCTTTGTAGTAATTAATTTTTCTAGGTATAAACATGGAAGAAACACCGCAAAAATGGTATATTATCAAAGAAGAAACAGGAACTTGTGAAATATTATCCGCAGAGAAAATAGTAAATATAGAAGATACTAACACGCCCCAAAAATGGGGGCCTTTTAATTCTATTAACGAGGCGATCGCTAGTCGTGTAGGTTTAATTCGTGCTGGAAAATGTCAACCAAAATAATATCAAAAAAGGTAAAAGATAGGTAAAAAATAAATAATCATATTTTATCTTTTACCTTTTGATTTACTAATTATATTACCTAGTTAAACTACCAGCAGGACGACTCGCACCTTTACTAGCCATTTGCTGTTCCAGAACTTCTAAAGCCTTAGCATACTGAGGGTCATCTAAAGTACCTATTTTAGTACGATCTTTACGTAAAGTTTGCTTTTGAGCTTCTGAAAGTTCTATCACAACATCAGGAGCAATACCAGCGTGATTAATATCGCGACCTTTAGGAGTAAAATATTTAGCTATAGTCACAGCTAAACC
>CAWUOF010000066.1:0-12269 GCA_963923765.1 uncultured bacterium
GTGTATAAGAGACAGATAGTATTCCCCATTACGGTTAAGAATTAGTTTTTTTCTGATTTTTAATTTATCGAGGCGGCAGAGGCGGGTTTATTTATATGGTTTGTTCATATTATAATTTATCACGTAACCCGCCCCTACAATAATTATATTATTTTTGCTAAAATTTTCATAAAAAAACCTTTTAAATATTTTAAATAATATAATAATTTTTCTGGTTTTTAATTAATCTTAGCAGCAAGGGTAGTTTTTTTCTGATATTCATGGCAACGGCTATAAATTTCATATTGGCGATCGCTAAATTTTACTATTAGCAATTAGTTGTAGTTAATCAGAAAAAACCTAGTGGTATATCTAAAAAATTAATATGTTTATAAATTCCCAGCATCGTGTACCTGGGATTTATTACCTATTATTTATTATCAATTATATTAGCCTAGTGTATTAGCAAAATTAAAATAAAATGTTGAACCTTGACTGGGGATACTTTCCGCCCAAATTTCGCCGCCATGACGGTTAATAATGCGTTTTACCGTAGCTAAACCAATACCGGTACCTTCAAACTCATTTTTGCCGTGTAAACGCTCAAAAGTGATAAATAATCTGTTATATTTTTCCATATCAAAACCTGCCCCATTATCACGAATAAAATAGGTAGGTAAATGATTATTTTCTGTAGGTATAACTCCGAATTCTATCCTGGCTTGGGTTTGTTTGCTGGTAAATTTCCAGGCATTTCCTAGTAAATTTTCTAAGACTATGCGTAGTAGTTGGGAGTCACCAATAGTTGTGATATTTTCAGCAATAATAAATTCTATTTGTCGCTGGGGTTCACGTTGTTGTAATTCACTGCTAATAATTGTTACTAAAGCACTCAGATTAACTTTTTCTAATTGTATATGTCCTCGTGTTACCTGGGATAAACGCAGTAAATCAGCTATTATTTGACTCATGCGTTGGGCAGACTGTCTAACTACATATAGGCATTCTAAGCCATCGGCATCGATTTGATCACAATAATCATCTATAAATATTTGATTGTAGTTTAAAATTCGATTTAATGGGTTACGTAAATCATGGGCTACTGAATGGGAAAATTCTTCTAATTCTTTGTTGGCAATTTCCAGGGCGATCGCTCGTTTTTGTAAATCTTCATTTAATTGTTTAATTTTGTCTGATGATTTTTGTTTTTCGGTAATATCTCGACCGATATAAACAATATCTTCTAATTCTTCTTGATTAGTTTGAATTGCTGCACAAGAAAAAGATACCGTAATTTTATCGCCATTTTTTTTCTGACAAATTACTTCTATATCTTTTAAAAATTTTTCTTCATATAAGATATCTTTATTATTTTTGTTAATCGGTAATAATTTTTGGCGGTTTTCTGGGATATTATCTGGAATAATTAAGGCGATCGATTTACCTATTAACTCTGCTTCTCTATAGCCAAATAACTCAAGAGTTATTTTATTAATTTGTGTAATTTCTCCTGATAAATTGGTAACTATCAAAGCATCTGCTATGGATTTTAAAATCTTTTCAATGTAATCTTTAGATGTTTCTAAAGCGCTTAATAGCAAACAAGCTTCATTACCTCTTTGTACTAAAGCTTGTTCCATAATCATTCTTTCGGTAACATCCTCTAAAAATATAAACAATTTTTTCTCATTTTTATCATTATTTTTATTTTTATCCTGTTCATTATCATCAGCAATAATATACAAATCTATATATATAAAATTATTATTTTTGTTAGATTTACCAATATTTTTTAACTCAAATTCCTTGGTATTTCCCTGAACCAGTTCGCGAATAACATCTTCTAATCCAATTAATTCTGGAAAAGCTTTACGAACATCTTTGCCTTGTATAATATCCTTGGGGGAATCAGTAAATCTATACACGCTCACTGATGTTTCCAGAATTGTAAAATTCTGATTGATAGTTAGATATTCGATATGACGAGGGGCTAATATTTTTTTAATTAAGGAATTCATCCCTTTGTACTCCCATCCTTCACCCTGTAATAATTAACAGTATCAATTAGCTAGAGAAAGCTGTTATGTTGTTGCCAAAATTTAGTTTATTTGGCTAATTATCAATTTTCATTTTTAATGAAACTGCTACAGTTTGCAATTTTCTATCAATCAACAAATAAGTTGTCATTTCTCCTTTCCCCTTAATGGGGATATTTCCTCTTTTTTCCAAGATAAATTTATGCTTGATTCTTTCATAAGTTTCTGATGATATTTGAATTTTTCCTGGTATGCCGTGAGACTCCATCCGACTAGCAGTATTGACTGTATCTCCCCACAAATCATAAATAAATTTTTTAATACCAATTACTCCAGCCACTACGGGACCACTATGGATGCCAATACGAATGCTAAATGATTTATTATTGTTGGCATTAAATTGAGTAATGGCTGCTTGCATATCTAGGGCTATTGCTGCTATGGCTTCTGCATGATCCGCTCGTCTTCCTGGTAATCCTCCTACTACCATATAAGCATCACCAATGGTTTTAATTTTTTCTAATCCATGTTGTTCACATAGTTTATCAAAAGCTGAAAAGATTTGATTGAGTAAATCTACTAATTCAATCGGACTAAGAATAGAAGCTAGGGCGGTAAAGCCAACTATATCAGCAAATAACACTGTCACTTCGCCGAAGTCTTCTGCAATAATACTTTGTTCTTCTTTTAAGCGAGTGGCGATCGGCTGTGGTAAAATATTAAGTAGTAGTCGATCGGATTTTTCCTGCTCTTGACGCAGTGCTGCTTCGGCTTCTAGGCGAGCGGTAATATCGCGAAAAATAGCACGAGTGGCAACTGTTTTGCCATCTACTATTTTACAATTAAGGCTACCTTCAACAGATATTTTTTTGCCAGATTTAGTTATAAACTCTGCTTTAACTTGCCCAATATTTTCCCCAGCTATTACCTGGCGGAATATTTCTTGGCATTGTTGTTTATTATCCGGGTGAATAATATCATTAAAACTAAGATTTTTAATTTCTTGTTCGCTATATTCTAAAGTTTCTCGCCATGCCCTATTTACATATAAAAAATGATTTGTTTTCGTGGAAACAGATTGAATTAAATCACTGGCAGTTTCAAATAAATCTCTATATCTTTGTTCACTTTCCTGTAAGGCTGTTTCTGCTTGTTTACGTTCGATGAATTGCCCAATTTGATTACCGATCGCTGTCATCATTAGTGTGAAATCTTGGTCAGGTTTTGCTATTTCTTTGCTAAAGAAAACCATCACTCCCAAAATTTTTCCTTCTCCTTGGATCGGACATCCAAAAGCTGATTTTATTCCAACGGCGGCGGATTCTTTCCGCAAAAAGTTATTATCATCAGCTAAATTAGTTATCCATGTATGGGAAAGTGACTGCCAAATCCGACCGGGCAAACCATCACCATCAGCAAATGTAATCTGTTCAGTTATTTTAATATATTCTTCGAGTTCTTGTTCGTTTTGATACCACATTTCTACGCAACATAAAACCGTATGATTCCCATGATAGCTACCATTTTGTTGATTATTATTAATTTCTATTTCTTGATTTGCTGCTGGCATCCATAATTCACCGCCAGTCCATTCTAAAGTTTCACAAATTGCTGATATTATTTGTTTTATTGCTGATGAAATATCACGGGCTTCTGACAAAACTCTAGCTGTAGCATACTGCATCATTAATCTTTGGTTCGATCGCTTGCGTTCGGTAATATCTCGACCGATATAAATGAAATTATAAATATCTGGTATATCTGTAGCGATCGCCGCCCAAGAAAACTCTACTATAATCTTTTCGTTATTTTTATTTTCACATAACACTTCTACATCTTTTAAGGTTTTATCATATAATTTCTCTTTGTCATTATTTCCAATTAATTCTAAGAAGTTTTTATCTTTAATAATTGTCGAAATATGTTCGCCAATTATCTCCTTTTCATTATAAATAAATAACTTTTCTGCGGCTTTATTTATTGTTTTTACTTCTCCCCATGTTTCTGTTACTATTAAAGCATCTGCCATTGAGCTAATAATTTGCTCAATATAGTTTTTTGATGTTTCTAATGCGTGCAATAATAAGCCAGCTTCATTAGTTCTTTGGGCTAATATTTGCTCTAATTGCATCCTTTCTGTAGCATCTTCAACAAAGATCATTAACCGATCTGTTTCATTCTCATCTCCATGCCTGGGATTAATTACGCATAGATCAATATACAAAGGTGCATTATTGTCAGTATATCTACTAATACCTTTTAACTCAAAACTTTCTTTTTCTCCTGTTAAAACTGCATTTAAATCTTCTTCAAAGCCCATTAATTCCGGAAATCCTAACCGGATATCATTACCTATTTCTATATCTTCGTGGCAGTCAACAAAATCAAATATATCCAAGGATGTTTCTTGGATAAAAAAATTACTATCCACTGCCAAATATTGCCAGCGACGAGGCTTTAAAAATTTTTTATAGGTCGGATTCATTCCGGTTGTATTATTTTACTAGCTAACTTTTCAAAGATTTCGTCAACAAATGCTCCGGTTTTTGCCGAAGTTGAATATGTTGCTATGACTCGATCGAATTCTTCTATTTGACTGATTTTTGCTAATTTTTCCTCACTAATTAAATCTGATTTATTTAGGGCAAAGATGACAAAACCCTTGGGGTTAATAGTTAAAAATGTTTTCAGATGTTCTGGAAGACGGGCGATCGTATCCAAACGAGTAACATCTCCTACTATTATTGCACCACTGGCACCTTGCAAGTGCGTCGGGACAATTCCTTTAAATTTAGTATGTCCCTCTAAATCCCAAATTAATAGCTGCATTTTTAGCTTTTCTGTATCTTTTATCCCTTCTAATTCGATAAGTTTTTTAGATATTTTTACTCCTACGGTAGAAAGATATTGATCGCTAAATTGACGATCGACAAAACGCCGAATTAAGCTAGTTTTTCCTACGCTAAAATCTCCTACTAGACATATTTTTTTAGCTATTGTTGACATATTAGTTATCCTTACTAGGTGAATCTATTAGTTCAAATTGTACACATCTACTTAACCATAATGGCGCGTTAATATCTACATCTAAAGGCATTTGATTTGTCCCTATTACTTGTAGGCGTTTGCCATCAATGCCAGCAGCTAATAGGGCATTCCGCGCTGCTTTAGCACGTTTAAGCGCTAAATATTGATTATCTAACTCTGCACCATAGCGATCGCTATGACCTATTATTCTTAAATATTTTTTAGGATATTTATTAACTACTTTTTTTACCTGCTCAATTTTTAATTTTTCTTTATTATTTAACTCATCTGAACCTACATCGAAATAAATTCGGCTTGTTATCTTCATAGGTTGAATTTTTAAGGTATTAATAACCTTTTTAATTCCAGGTATTTTCTCAAAACTAACTGTAACTTTTTCCGCATCTTCTTTATTACTAATACTTCCTGTGACGATAACTTTACTTTCTTGGTATTTCGCAATAATAGCTATTCCTTCTATATTATTTAGCAGAGATTCTACCCGTTTTACTTCTGCTGTTGCCAAAACTGGGTCTGTTGGAATATCCACAGCTATTATATTATTGTTTATTTCTATTTTATCCGGTAGATTTTCCTGGGCTATTTCTGTGGCTTTTTCCCGTAAATAATTATTGGGTACTCTACCGGAAATTTCTAATTTATTTTTATTTACTTTTACTTCTAAAGTATATACAGATAATTCTGGATTAGAAGCTAAAGCATTAGCTATTTTAGCTTCGATTTTCCTAGTAATTCCATTATTATAACTATAAATTCCCCAAGGTATCGCGATCGCTGCTATAATCACTCCGATTAATATTATCAGGGCATATTTTGGTTTATTGTTTTTCTCTTTATCTTGAATTTCTATTAAGCTTTCTAAAAGTTTATTGACTTGTTCTGGAATAGTATCTGTATCACCTTCAAATAATTCTATACTTTTTCCATAATATTTTACAATTGTACCTAAAACATCTCTAATTTTAATAATAAAATCTTTGGATGGTTCCCCCTTAATTACCACTGCCATATAACAATATCCCGCCACTTCTAGGATAATTCTGGAGTCGCCATAGTCAATTTGATCTAATTCCGAAACACTGCCTGATTGAGCAATACAATCATTTACAAAACTCCGAATAGCTGTTAGCATCCCTGCTAACATATCTGATTCTAACCTCTCTTCCCCTGATGCTTGGTATTCAGCTATTAATAAGCCTGATGCTTTGTGAATTAAAAATATAGCTTGAATGGCAAAGGGCATTGCTTCTTTAAAAATTAATTCTGCTTCTGAAACGCCCTGAACTTTTGCTTTAATTTTACGTTGAATTCCTTTGAGAGTAAATGTATTTTCTATTTGTTCATTAATTGATCTAATTGTTTCTGCCATATATTTAGCAATGGTATTACCAATTACAGGATATAAAGCATCTACCATTGCATCTCTTTCAATAATAATTTGTTCTTTAATTGCTTGTCCCATTGTCGGGGCGATCGCTGAAGCAATTTCATCAGGGTTATCATTTATTTGCCTGGAAATTGCTGAGGAAATTACCGGGGCTAATGCTTTCCCCATTGCTTCTTTATTTTCCTGTACTCTTGTTTCAATCATTTTATCTAAAATCGGAGCGATCGCCGTCACCATACCATCTTGCTCTAGGCGAATTTGCTCTTTAATGGCTACTGACATTTCTGGCGCGATCGCCTTAGCTATTTTTTGGGGAGAGTCTTCTATTTCCTTAGCTATTGCTGCTGAAATTACCGGCGCTAATGCTGTACTTATAGCATTTTTATCTTGGTTGGTTTTTGTCTCTATCATTTTATCAATTATCGGCGCTAATATTCCAATAATTGATTCTTCTGACTCGGCTATTTTTTGCCTTAACACTTCTGATATTAATGGCAACAGTAATTTTATAAATTCTTGTTTATTGCTAATTTTATATTCAAAGGATAATATTTTATTTTCTAGTTTTCCTACTTCTTTACGAATATCTGATAAATTATCTCCTACTAGCAAATCTTGTAATTTTGTAAAGGAATTGTGACTATTATCATTTTCCTTTGTTTTCTCTATAATTTCTGCTGATTCTTTTGGTTGATTTATTTTATCTTCAGTCTGTTTTGGTAGTGTTAAAGCTGTTAATAAATCTGCTAATAGTAAATTACTAAAATCGGAATCATCCGGATTTTCTGGGGGATTTTCTTGTAATATTAAATTATTAACTTCTGAATCCTGATTATTTTCTCTATTTGGATAATTATTTGTATAATTATTCTCTGCTTTTTCTGTAGTTATTTCTTCAGTATATATTTTTTCAGATTCGATTGTTTCCCCATTGCTAGGGATAAAATCTTTATTTTTCTCTATCTGATTATCTATATAATCAATTTCTTTCTCTATTGTTATGATGTTTTTGGGGGCTGGTGTTGTTAATGCCTCTACTGGTATTGATAAAGATTCTGTTTTTTCAGTTTCTTGGTGTGTTTTTACGTCAATAGTTTGTATTTGTGTATCACCACTTGGTGGTGTTTTGGGGCGATCGGCTACCATGATATCCAGCAGAATATTCACTAGACCATTTAATTCGTCTGGTGAATTTTCTTGCTGCTTCTTTGCTTCAGAAAATGATTCGGAAAAATTTTCTAGCTGACTCATGTAAGCACCCTAACATATTTTTTCATTTAAGTCTATCTTGTTACTAGAGAGTTTAATTTGAGATTAATCTTTCTAGCTTAACAATAAGCGAATGAGTAATAGACTATCTGAAAAATTATTTATTTGGCTTTTTGCTATTAACACACCCTAAATCTAATCAACAGTTTTTATATTTACTAACTTAATGAAGGCGAATTAGTTAGCTTTAGCGGGTAGATCCCCGCTTGATATTAATTACATAACTATACGGTATTAGTTAAATAATATAGTAAGCATTATGTAATGTTCATTTAGGGTTATTCATCTGCAAAATTTTTGTCATCGATACTAGCAGCTTCTTTAAGCTGAGGAACGAACTCATTACCTTTGAGTCTCATGCCCAGTTCAAATAAAATTTCTGCCATATCATCACGGGAAACTTTCATTTCTCTGAGCATAGAAAAACGGCGATCGAGTTCTTCAAAAACATGGGTTCTGAGTAGGCGAATATCTTCTTGCAGTTTTTCTCGACTATGGGTAAGTTCTTCACGAATTGAGTTATTTTGATTATCTACTGATTCGCTCAGAGCGTCTATACTGGTAGTGAATTTTTTATTAGTGCGATCGATTTGTTGACGTAAATTTGATGTCTCATCTTCAACATTTAAACTGAGAGTTTTAATCTTTTTATCTATACCATCAACTGTTGCCCGTAATTCCGTAGAAAAAACATTTTTCAGTTGATCTAGGCGATCGCGCATTTCTTGTTGCAGCATAGAAACATCTGATTCTAGTTTTTCAAATCTAGCTGTATATTCGCGAAGTTGTGCCCCAAAAATAATATCGCGAATCTGGTCAATATTTCCCAGTCTTTCGCGCATTTCTTCTTTGGTTATTTCGCCCATATTTCCCCCTCTTACTTAATCAAAGTTTTTGGTTAAGACAATCTGTAGATTTGACTTTTTCTTGTCTGACGATTGTTTAGCACTTATTTAACACTAAAATCAACCGCATTCTACTTTATTTTTCTACTAATATTTAGCACAATATTTTAATTGGTTTTAACCAAATAGCACTAATATACTATAAAAAGCTTGATTTTTCAATACCTAAAATGGGAAATGAGCATGGGGAATTGGGAATGGGGCGTGGGGCATGGAATGTATAATTTAGAATTTAGAATTTAAAATTGGGCATTGGGGTTATGGCATTGGGCATGGGGAAAGAGAGTTGGGAGTTGAGAGTAGTTAGTCGTTAGTTGTTAGTCAATATTCTAAATTCCCCATTCTAAATTCTACATTCAATGCCCCACGCCCCATGCCCAATTCTAAATTCTACATTCTACATTCTACATTCCATGCCCTATTTTAAGTTTGTATAGGTAAAGTTAATGTAAAAGTTGTACCGACACCCAGTTGACTATTAACAGTAATTGTTCCACTATGAATTTCTACACATTTTTTGACAATAGCTAATCCCATACCTGTACCACCGATCGTGCCTACATTACTACCACGAAAGAAGCTTTCAAATAATCTATTCATTTCATTAGGTGGAATACCTATACCCTGATCTTTTACGGAGAAAATAAATCGATCTATTTCACAGGCTGCTTCCAGGGAAATAATACCACCATCTGGGGAGTATTTAACTGCATTAGAGATTAAATTTGTGAGAATTCTATGTAGTAATTCTGCATCAAGATTCGCGATATTACGAGAAGTCTGATATGAGAAGTTTAAAATATAATTACCTGTATTTTCGGCTTGATATTCTTCTATAATTTTACGACAAGATAATTCTACATTAATTGTACTAGGTTGAAAAATTAATTCTCCAGTTTCCGTTTTGCTATAGGTGACAACATCTTCTATCAATCTTGTCATTTGTTTTACAGCAGATTCTATCTGATTAAAATATTTATTTTTCTTGTCATCTAACCATTTAGTCCCGTAACGTTGTAATAAACCTGCCGAGGAAAGAATCACCATTAAAGGTGTACGAAATTCATGGGAAATAGTAGAAATTATGCGGGATCTAAATTCACTTATTTCTTTTTCTGCTTGCAATACTTGGCGAATTTCTGCTTCAGTTTCTTGGTGTTTTGCTACTTCATTTTCTAAATTTTGTATATGTTGGTTAGCACTTTTATCCCAGATGAGCATAACTACACCTGTAACTTGGCCATTTTCTTCTATGATGGGAGAAACACTATTGGCTACAGGAATTTTTTGGCCATTTTTGTTTACTAAAACTATGTTATCATCAAGATAAATTACTTCTTTATTTTTGATTACTATTTCGGCTGGATTTTCCTTGTAATTTTCGTTCATTATATCTATAATTTTGACGATTTCACCGATGTTTTTATTATTAGCTTCTATTAAACTCCAGCCAGTTAATCTTTCTGCTGCTGAATTCATATAAGCTATTTTTCCAGTTTCGTTGGTAGCAAGGATACCATCTTTGGTAGATTCAAGAATGCTAGACAACATTTCTTTATGTTCGGCTAATTGTTGTTCCATTTCATGTTTTTGCAAAGCCATTTCGATCGATATTTGCAAATCTTGTTTAGTAAATGGTTTCACAATATAACCATAGGGATAGGTAAATTTAGCTCGATTAATAGTAGCTGGATCTGAATGTGCTGTTAGATAAACTACTGGTATATTAAATCTTTCGCGAATATGATTAGCCGCAGTTATTCCATCTATATCTCCTTTTTTTAAAATAATATCCATTAAAACTAAATCGGGAGGATTTTTGATAATACTGGCTAAAGCTAAAATACCAGTTCCTACGGTATCTGTAACACTAAAACCTAAATCTTCTAATTGTTCCGCGATCGCTTCTGATGTAATTGCTTCATCTTCAACAATTAATATTTTTTTCTTGGGCATCGGATTTTCCTTGCTTCCATATTACTAGATTTTGTGTTTTTTTCTTAATTTAATTAATTGCCATAATTAAATCTAATATGTAGATTACTACCCTATTATCGACGATTTTTCTGGTATTTTTTGACGTACATTATCTAAAAAAATCAACCAATTTTATCACCCATTTTAATTTTGATTTGCGCCATGATTTGCTAATCATTATTATCTCTATTATTTGATCATTTTTCAAATTCATAACTAATTGTCCTCCCCAATAATTTATTTAAAATTTATTTTAAAAATAGCACCATTATATCCATTAGCTTCTATAGTACCGTCTAACTGTTTAGTTACTAAGGAATAAACCAAACGTAGTCCCAAAGATTTTTTATTATGGAAATCGACAGCTTCGGCAAATCCCTCACCATTATCACTGATTATCATCTCATAAGTATTGGATAAAGTTACAAAAAAGTCAACTGTAATTTTACCATCTTTTCTATCGGGAAAAGCATATTTTAGGGAATTTGATACTAATTCATTAATAATTAAACCACAAGGGATGGCTCGATCGATGTCAAAAAATAGCGGTTCTATATTAACTATCAAATTAATATTTTTATTAAAATTATAGGAAGTCAGCAAATTTTTAGTTAGAGTACTAATATAGTCTTTGAAATCAATTTTTTCCAAAGTTTCCGCACCATATAATTTTTCATGGATTAAAGCCATAGAGTGTATTCTATCTCGATTATCTTGAAGAATTTGTAATATTTTTTCATCTTTTATATAGCGAGATTGTAAGTAAAACAAGCTAGAAATAATTTGTAAATTATTTTTAACCCGATGGTGAACTTCTTTTAGCAAAACTTCTTTTTCTAACAAAGAATGTCGCAATTTATCTTCCATTAATTTACGTTCAGTAATATCTAAACTATAGGCAATTATACCACTTATTGTACCTTCTAAGTTTTTTAAAAGTGAGAAAAAAACTATAGTATAAATTTCTTCTCTATTTTTTTTATATGCTTTGATTTCTAGTTGATGTTCACCTTTTTCTAATAACGGCTGCATAGCTAAGTCTTTACAAATAGCTTGATGTTCTTGTGGATAAAGAAAATTAATATTTTTCCCTAATACTTCGGCAGTTTCATAGCCATATAATTGTTCTGCACCTCGGTTCCAAGTGATGATATTTCCTTGTAAATCAGTAACAACTAAAGCGCCGCGAATATGTTTAATAATTTGGGCTTGTTGTTGGATTTCTTCTTGAGCTATTTTGCGATCGGTAACATCACGAACAATACCTATTCCACCTATAATATTTCCTTTTTCATCACTCAGAGGTGAATAATAAGCTTCCATAAATCCTTGTTTACCTGTTTCTGGAAAAATGAAAGGTCTATCTTTAGCAATAACAGTTTCCCCAGCCAACACCGCATATAAAAATTTATCTTCGCCTATTTCTTGGAAAAATGGGAAAATTTCCAAGGGACATTTACCAATAGTTTGTTCTTTACTTACTCCAGAAATTGTTTCCATGCCTGGGTTCCAAACAGTGTAACAACAGTTGCGATCGACTGCAAATATCCCATCAATAGTACTATTAATCAATAGTTCGGAAAATTCTTTTTCCTGGCGGATAATTTCTTCAGCTTTTTTCCGTTCTGTAATATCTCTAGCTTCTGCTATTAATAATTCTACTTTTCC
>CAWUOF010000067.1:0-12246 GCA_963923765.1 uncultured bacterium
TGATAATTTTTTCGCTATTTTTTTTGCCATTGCTAGTGGTGACACTAAGTTTTTGAGGGCCGGCTATGCGGCCATGTCCGATAATGACATCAACGCCTAAACGTTTCAGGCTATTGGTCAAATCGCCACGAATTTTACTGACAAGATTATTAGCATGACCGGCAATACCTTGGCGATCGAATTCTACACCGCCTACAGATATGCCTAGCGCTTTTAGATGATGAGTGTTACGTAACTCTCGCACTCGACCAGATGCAGCCAACAGTGCCTTAGAGGGTATGCAGCCACGATTAACACAGGTGCCGCCCATTTCAGCAGCTTCAATAATAGCTGTTTTTAAACCACAGCTTACGGCGTGTAAGGCAGCACCATGTCCACCGACACCTGCTCCAATTATTACGAGGTCGTAATCAAATACTTGACTCACAATATTCTCCAAGTCACTTTAGCCCTATATATTTTCAACTGGACTGTTCAATTAAGCAACTACTGGTAGCAACAGATGAGAAAACTGGGTACACTCACATAATAGTTAGTCTGAGAGGTAGTTTTTTGGCCATTACTACTAGGTTGTGGTTGAGGTCTGAACAATTTGCCATCACGGGCAGTCTAATTTTTATATCATCATTTTGGAGTTAAATAATATTTATGGAACCACAAGAGGAAGCTTTGCGACAAAAAGCAACTAAAGCTTTTTTTGATGCGATCGAGCATTTGCCGGATGCTTTACAACCTACTAATAATGAAGAAAATCCTCTCAATGCGCCTTTGCCTAGTCACAAAGCGCCAAAAAAACCTGCTATTCAACAAAAATCTTTTGATATTCACGATTTAGAAGAAGCTGCTGCTGATATTGAACAATATATCAATGCTTTGCATCCAGAATTGTCTGAATCTATGGATTAAAATGATGTTAATGATGTTGTTGACGTTGGGCTTCATATAATATAACGGCGGCTGCGATCGCTACATTTAAAGATTCAATGCCTTGTTTTAAAGGTATTTTTACTTTTTCATCTGCTAAGTTTATTAAATCCTCAGATAACCCTGCGCCTTCGTTACCTAGTAAAATTAATGTGGGCGATTTAAAATCTAATTCCCAATAGTTTTTTTCTCCTTGGGATAAGGTAGCTACTACCTGAATTTTTTGTTTTTTACAGCGTATAATTTCGGCTTTTAAATCGGCTGTTTCTGTGATGGATAAACGAAATAATGCTCCTGCACTAGCTCTTAATACTTTAGGATGATCTATATCTACACTATTATTACTTAAATATAGGCGATCGACTCCGGCTGCTGTAGCTGTGCGAATTATTGTGCCTAAATTACCTGGGTCTTGTATTGTTTCTAAAGCTATTCCTAATTGGAGGAAAGATTGGTTAGTATTTGTTAATATTTTTCTACTGGCTGTTGCGACTATGCCATCTGGGTTAACTGTTGTGGCGATCGCCTCTAATACTTGATTTGCTACTATTTCCGATCGCTGCGCCCTACTTGATGCTATTTCCCATAGTTTTTGGTGTTTTTCTTGCCATTCGGGAGTACAGCATATTGTTTCTAACGGATAATTTACTTGACAAGCTTCTTCTATTAGATGAGTACCTTCTAATAAAAAGAGTTGTTTTTCTCTTCTTTCTTTCGATCGATGTAGTTTTCTGATTTGCTTTACTAAGGGATTTTGCGTACTCGTTATCATTTATTTTCTCTTCGTTATTATTATATTTTATTTTTCAATGACTATTCGGATGTATTTTAATTCAATACCTATTTTTGGGCAGGCATAATTTACTTTAGCGAAGACAGCGCAACCATAGTTTTTTTTACAGAAATGCATTTGCGAATTATTATAAATATTCATCAACAATTTTATAAATTCCTTGGGCTAAGGCTGGGTCAAATGTTAATTGAAGAATATTATTATCTGGGTTTTTCATAATTACATTTTCTAAACCTTTAGCTTTAAAACGCAACATATCTTTTTTTGTATAAATATCTAATTTAAAATTATCTCCATCTACTCGCACAGAAATAATATCATTTATAGCAACTTTATAAATAAATATAAGTAAATATTTAAGGCGACTGGAGGTATTAATTATTTCATTAATTTGGCTGCGATCGCTAAAGGAAATATCTGTCATATTATCCTTATTTATTGATAATATTTTTATGGGATAATTTGTGATGCATATCTGATATTAATTACCAAGATTTTTGACTTTACCTAAATTTTCCTCAAAAATCACTGCTGTTACCATAAATTTTTTCTGTAAAAATAAAATTTATTTGGTTAATCTACCTTAGCATTAAATAAGATTTTATTATTATTTTTATATCAACACCTAGTAATAATTAATAATTAATTTATTTTCCGAATTTTGGCCATAAAAATCCGGTTTTTTATTTTGAAATTTATATATATTTTTTTTATGCGGAACCCGGGACTTGAACCCGGAAGGTATTGCTACCACTAGAACCTGAATCTAGCGCGTCTGCCAATTCCGCCAGTTCCGCTCATTTGCTATTTTCATAGCGTAATTTACTATTATTCCGTAATTTTTTGGATTTGTCAATCCTTTAGGGAAAAATTTTTATTTTGATAAAAGCTATATTATGGCGATCGGGGGAAATTGTTAACAATAATGCTGGAAATTTTAAGCTAATCCGGTAATATTGGAACCAAATTTGAAGAAATATAAATCTATCGATTGCGGAGGATAGACCCATTACTGCCTCTTTCAGCTTATCAAATTCCAATGCTTCAACGGAAGCCGACAAATCAGTTTTAGAAATTTGGGGAAGACAGCCCCTACAAGGTCACGTCAAAATTAGCGGCGCGAAAAATTCCGCGTTGGTAATTATGGCTGGGGCTTTACTCTGTTCTGAAGATTGTCGTATTCGTAATGTTCCCTTTCTGGCCGATGTAAATCGTATGACCCAAATTTTGGCAGCTTTGGGTATAAAAATAGAGCGAGAGGGGGATGCTTTAAATATCAATGCCAGTCATATTGGACAATCTCAAGCGCCCTACGAGTTAGTTAGTCAATTGCGGGCGAGTTTTTTTGCCATCGGGCCAGTATTAGCGCGGTTAGGATCGGCACAATTTCCCTTGCCGGGAGGCTGCGCGATCGGGGCTAGACCCGTAGAATTGCACGTTCGCGGCTTGGCGGCGATGGGTGCTGATGTTTATATTGAACGTGGGATTGTCCACGCTTATGCTAAACAGAAAAAATTACAAGGAGCGAAAATATACCTCGATTATCCCAGCGTAGGGGCCACAGAAACTCTGATGATGGCTGCTACTTTGGCGGAGGGAGAAACAATAATAGAAAATGCAGCACAAGAGCCAGAAGTTATTGATTTAGCTAATTTCTGCTGTGCGATGGGAGCAAAAATTCAAGGTGCTGGTAGCAAAACGATTGTAATTTCTGGGATGCCAAAGTTACATTCTGCTGATTATTCGATTATTCCCGATCGCATTGAAGCTGGTACTTTTTTAGTAGCTGGAGCAATTACCCATTCAGATATATTGGTATCTCCGGTAATTCCAGAACATATCACGGCGGCAATTGCTAAATTGCAAAATATAGGGGTAGAAATTCGCCAAGAAGGACCGCAGGAGTTACGAGTTATTTCTAAAGGACATCTAAAGGCTACAGATATTGAAACTTTACCTTATCCGGGTTTTCCTACTGATATGCAAGCTCAATTTATGGCTTTGCTAACTGTCAGTGAGGGAGATAGTGTGATTACTGAAACAGTGTTTGAAAATCGTTTACGTCATGTGGCAGAGTTAAACCGCATGGGTGCAGATATTCGAGTTAAAGGTAATCATGCGATCGTGCGTGGTGTGCCGCTATTATCCGGTGCACCAGTTATAGCTACAGATTTGCGAGCCTCTGCTGCTTTGGTGCTCGCAGCATTAGCGGCTGAGGGTAAAACCTCTATTCACGCACTTTATCATCTCGATCGAGGTTATGAAAATCTGGATCTGAAGTTGCAAAAGTTGGGAGCTAAAATGCAACGGGTACAAGAAGACCCAGAAACTAAAAATGGCTTAATTTCTAGCCATCACAAACACTCATTAGTTGCTCCTGCCAACTAATTGTATTTTTGGACAAGTTAGTTTACCCTTAGCAAAAATTAATTTTGCTAGGGGTTTAATATTTAGTAGTTTTTATTTTGGTTTTAGTTCCCTAAAATCTAGTTTAATAATTTTATATAACTATTCTAAACTTCGGTTATCTAAGTAATTTCCACAGATTAAATATAAACATTAGTTAACAATAATAAACCCTGATTTTTATGGATATATCAAGATAAACTGACCTAAAAAAACTTGACAAATCCTTAAATCTCTGATATATTTAAACAAATAAGTATAAATTCCACATCCCTAAACTACAAACTTTTACAGATGACCCCCAACACTCGTTACTTTTATTTTTGGTTTAAGCAGGTTCACTTGGAGTGAGTCCAATTTTGACTTGCATAACCAAGTGAACCGCAGAGTTTTATCTGCGGTTTTTGTTTTTTAGGACATTTCAGCAAATATTACCTACCAGTATGGCTACTTATCTAATTGGTTTTTTGTTTTTTTATTTTTGGCTCAGGAAAAGTTCTGGGTAGGTATTTACTATGTCCTTTGTAACCTCAACCCGGAACTTGCTAAAAGGTTCCGGGTTTTTTTGTTAACCACGTTTTTGATTAGGAGTAGAACAATGTTAAACGCTAAACTAGCCAGCAAATGCAATACTGAACATCAAACTATTATTAAACTTGCTGAAAATCTAACTGTAGGTGGCAAAGATTTATTAATTATTGGTGGTCCTTGTGCAGTAGAAAATTTAATACAAATGCAGGAAGTTGCTAGTAATTTAGCCGCCGCCCCAGTTCAGGTTATTCGTGGTGGTGTTTATAAACCCCGCACTTCTCCTTATGCTTTCCAAGGCTTAGGAGAGGCGGGGTTAAAAATTTTAAAAAATGTGCGCGATCGCTACCATATTCCAGTTATTACTGAAGTAATGGCGATCGGTCAAATTGAAAATATAGTTTCCTATGTTGATATCCTGCAAATAGGCAGCCGCAATATGCAAAATTTCGATTTACTTAAAGCGGTGGGAAAAGCAGGTAAACCAGTAGTTTTAAAACGAGGACTAGCCGCAACTATTGAAGAATTTGTATTAGCAGCCGAATATATTCTTAGTCATGGCAACCCTGATGTAATTCTTTGTGAACGTGGTATTCGCAGCTTTGATAATTATACTCGCAATGTATTAGATTTAGGTGCTGTAGTTGCCCTTAAACAAATTACCCATTTACCCGTTATTGTAGATCCTTCCCATGCTGCCGGCAAATGGGAATTAGTAGCCGGTTTAGCTAGGGCTGCTGTGGCTGCCGGCGCTGATGGCATCATGGTAGAATGCCACCCAGAACCAGAAAAATCTGTTTCCGACGCAAGACAGGCTCTTTCTCTCCCAGATATGGTAAATTTAGTTCACAATTTACGACCTGTTGCTGCGGCAGTTGGGCGACGAGTTTTAGTTAACGAAAACCAGCGACAATTATCTGTTGCTTAATTATCTATTACTGGTAGATATTACCCGTTTAAGTTCCCAGGTTATCCTGGGAACTCACCACAAAATATGATTATTTATGATATTTTATCTAGCAAAAATTAGGAGAAAAATTTATGGGTTTTAGCCTAGAAAAAGTTGTACCTTGGGGAAGATGTTTAGATGAATATATAGGAATGTTTAATTTAACTCCTGATGATTTTAAATTAAATATTCTTGATTGTGCTAGTGGTCCGGCTAGTTTTAATGCTGAAATGACTCGCCAAGGTTATCAGGTTATTTCCTGCGATCCGGTTTATCAATTTAGTGAACAACAAATTTATCAACGTATTGAAGAAACTTATCCGATAATAATTCAACAATTAGAAAATAATTTAGATGATTATGTTTGGCAAAAGATTAAATCTCCTACTGATTTAGGGCGGCTAAGAGTTGCAGCAATGCAGCAATTTTTATTAGATTTTGCTGGGGGGATGCACCAGGGTCGTTATGTAGTTGGTGAGTTACCAATTTTACCTTTTGTTACCAAGAAATTTGATTTAGCTTTATGTGGTCATTTTTTGTTTAGTTATTCTCAGCAACTTTCCCTAGATTTTCATGTCCAGGCTATCTTAGAACTTTGTCGAGTTGCCTCGGAAGTGCGAATTTTCCCGATTTTAAATTTATCTGGTCAGACTTCTCCTTATTTATTACCTGTGATGACGGTATTAAAAGCCCAAGGATATCAGGTAGAAATTCAAATTGGTAGTTATGAGTTTCAAAAGGGAGGTAATCAATTTTTGCGGGTAGTAAATTTATGATAATTTTTTGTGATTTGTGATGGTTTAATTTGTGATGGTTTGATTTGTAATTAAATTATCAATAAATTGTTGCATTTTTTCAAAGTGAGTTCCTTGCCAAAATATTTGATTACAATCAGGACATTGGGAAAATTGCTGATAATTTTCTTGGACTTTTTGAGGTAATTTATCGATAATATTTTCTTTGGCTACAGGGGCTAATAATCCATTACAATGAATACAACGAGCAAAGGGATTAATTAAGTTAAATAAATTAAATCTTTGCATTACTTCTGTTAATTGTTTTTCTGGATTAGTGGCGCGAACGTAATAGCCTAAGTTTACTATACCGCGTTTGAGTACACCAAGATCTCTAGTGAGTAAAATTCGGTTTTCTTGGCTAGAAATATCCGCTAATTCTTCGTCGGCATAGTCGTTACGATAGAGAGTATCAAAGCCTAACATTCGCAGTTGATTTGCTAGTTTGCCTAAGTGAACATCTAGGATAAAACGGACTGGATATATTGGTTGATTTTGTTGTAGGGAAACGGGGTATATATGACAGTTGTCGCCATTTTGTAGGATGTAGGAAAAGTCTACTTTTTTGTCGTTTACTAAGATGCGATCGACTTCTGTATGGGGTACACCCAGAGATTCGATCGTGTCTTTTATTGATGCTTTTCCTAAAATATTATGGCTAAAGGCGCGATCGCGTCTATGACTAGGTAAAAAGTGACTAAGTTCGGCATAAAATCGAAAATAGGTATTAATCATTGTTTTTTGATATTTGAATAATAGTTATTATGCCCTAAAATATCCCCAGCAATATATTATTTTTTTGGCTAGCTTTTTTACTTAGTAAAAAGTTGCTATGATTTAGAAGAATATACAAATTATTTTTTTTGTTTGGCAATAATTATAATATTATTTTTTAGACTAAAAACAAATTGAAAGGTTAATACTGCTAAAATCCAGAGTTAACTATATCTGGATTTTAGCTAATATTAAAGATAATTAATTGGCGAAATTAGTGGCTACCCAAGTTAGGGAAGAGCCTAAAATTAAAGCCAGTAAAACACCCCAACGCCATAGTGGTGTTTGTAATTGCAGTTTAGATAATTGTTCTTGCAATTGAGATTGCTCTGTGTTAGATTTTTCTATCTGAGATTGCAGATTTGATTGCTGGGCTTGAGCTTTTTGTAATTCTGCTTCCAGGTCTTTTATTTGAGATTGGAGATTGTATTCTATTTGATGATATTTTTCCAAGTCGGTTTGGACTTGCCAACGTTCTTTTTGTGCTTGTTGAATTTGGCTTTGAGATTGGGATAACTGAAACTGTAAACTAGATACAGATGTGTTTAATTGTTCTATTTTTGCTTCCAGTTGATTACCTTGGGTTTGCAATTCTTGGACTTGACGTAAAGTATTGCTAAGTTGTTCTTGTAGTTGCGATCGCGAATTATTAGCTTGACTTAACTCCCCTTTTACTATCGATCGCTCTTGCTCTACTTGCTGCAATTGCGATTGAGTATTTATCAGTTGGCTTTGCAAATTCGATCGCTCTTGATGGGCTTGCTCTAACTGAGATTCTAAATTACCTTTTTCCTGTTGTAATTGTTGCAATTCCCCTTGAATCTTATTCAAATCATTTGTAACATTAATCCGTTCGTTTTTAGCTTGTTCTAATTCATTTTGTAACTGAAAACGCTGTTGCTGTTCTCGTTGTAATTGGGTTTCAACTTCACTAAGACGCTCGGTAGTTTGTAAGCGTTGTTGTAAAGAGCTTTCTATATCAGATTCCAGGTGGGATACTCGCGCTTCCAGATGTCTCCTGGATTGATCTATTTCTTCTAGTTGCTGCTGCAGATGATTGCGATCGTGTTGTACTTTCTTTAACTCATTATCTAAGTGGATTATGTGTTGTGATTGCTCTGCTATTTGGGATTCCAGAAGCGATCGCGCTTGTTTTACATCTTGTAATTCTGTCTCTAAACTACCTTTTTGGTGACTAACGTCTTCTAAATGATGCCGAGTTTCATCTAATTGCACTTGTACTTGAGATTTTTCGGCTTTAATTCGTTCTAATTCCGCTTGAGTTTCTTTTAATTGAGCATCAAGTTGAGATTTTTCGTGATTAACATTATCTAATTTCCCTTCTATTGCTTTTAATTGAGCATCAAGTTGAGATTTTTCGTGATTAACACTATCTAATTCCCCTTGTATTTCCTGTACTTGGGAATGTAGATGAGATTTTTCTTGATTGATTCGCCCTAATTCTGTCTCTAGGTAATGTTTTTCGCTATTAACGCGATTTAATTCCCCTTGATTTTCTTGTAATTTTACTTCTACTTGGGATTTTTCACTACGCACCAGATCTAATTCAGCTTGAATATCAGATTTTTGCTGATAGACTGTCTGTAATTCTCCTTGCATTTGAGATTTTTCGCTATTTATCTGATTTAATTCAGATTGTAAGCTTTCCTGTTGTGATTCCATTTGACATTTTTCTTCGTTGCGTTGGTTTAATTCCGCTTTAATCTTATCTACTTCATTCTGCAATTCTAATTTTTGCTGGCTGATTTCTGTTACTTGATTTTCTTTGTCTGTCAATTGAGAATGTAGGGTTTTTTGTTCTTCATCAGCTTGTTTTAATTTCTTTTCCATCTCTGCTATATTTGCTTCT
Source organism: uncultured bacterium (assembly GCA_963923765.1). GTDB lineage: Bacteria > Cyanobacteriota > Cyanobacteriia > Cyanobacteriales > CAWUOF01 > CAWUOF01. The sequence goes on from CAWUOF010000067.1 coordinate 9,039, forward strand.
AGCAAAGATAAAGCATTAGTATATTCTGCGGCTTTATTAGCATTGAATATTTCTGACTCTTGGTTATTTTGTTCTGACATAGTTTCTGGTTTCTCTGTAATATTTTTTTCGACTGATGTAGGTTGTTCTACTATTTGAGGTTTTGTTGGTGTAGTTATTGTTTCAGTAGTTTCTTTTTCGATAATTTCGACTTTACTAGATTTAAAGTCTATAGCTATTTGCAAGCGATTTTTATCCCATCCTTTTTGATGGAGTAATATCCAGTATTCGACGGTATCAACGCCGTGCATTTTTCCTGTTAATGCTGCTCGCAGCGATCGAGTTACTGACCCTTTTTTGGCTTTTTGATCTTTGGTAATTTGTTTAATCAGCTTATGGGCAACAGTTTTAGTTAATTCTTCCTCGCTAGGAATATGGGCTAAGACTGCTTTTAAATATCCGTTTACTTCTGGTTTTTTTAGTTGATTAGCTGCTTCTTTTTCATAGGGTATATTTTCAACAAAAAAACCTTGGGTAATTTCTACTGCATCTTGCAAGCAAATTAGTTTTTCTTGAATTAATGCGGCAATTGCTTCTAGCCAAGTTCGATCGCCTGTGGCATCAAATTCATAGCCTGCATCCTGCCAGCAGGGAATTAACAAATTTGTTAGTTTATCTACTGGTAAATCATGCAAGTATTGACCATTTAACCAGTTAAGGTTATCTAAATTTAATTTTACTGCTGATTTGCTGACGCGATCGAAGCTAAATTTTGCCGCTGCTTGTTTCACACTAAATTTTTCTTTGTTATCAGGAGGCGACCAACTTAGCCAAATCATATAATTTATCATTGCCTCTGGTATATATCCCATTTTCTGATAATCAGAAATACAAATCATTCCATCAGCTTCTGATAGCTTTTGTCCAGCTTCATTTAAAATTAACGGTATATGAGCAAATTCCGGTATCCCCGCCCCTAATGCTTCGTAAATTAAGATCTCTTTGGCTGTATTCTCAATATGATCTTCGCCACGTATTACATGGCTAATACCCATATCGATATCATCTACTACTACAGCTAAGTTATCCTGAATTTGACCGATATCATTTTTATTAGCAGCATCAGCAATGACTATATCTCCCCCTAAGTCACTACCTTTTATAGTGATTTTTCCTTTTACTAAGTCATGCCAGGAAATTTCTTGATCGCCTTCTATTTGTAATCGAATTACCGCTTTACGTCCTTCTTTTACAAATTTTTCCTGTTCTTCTGGTGTTAAATTTCGATGGCGATTATCATAATGGGGAACTTCATTTTTAGCTTTTTGTTCCTCCTGCATTGCTTCTAATTCTGCTGTATTACAATAGCAATGATATGCTAATCCTTTATCTAATAAAGTTTTAATTGCTTGTCGATATAAATCTAGGCGTTTCGATTGGAAAATCGGCCCTTCATCCCATTTTAAATCTAGCCATTTTAGTCCCGAAATAATATTTTCTATATTTTCTGGACTCGATCGCATCTCGTCTTTATCTTCTATTCGCAAAATAACTTGGCCGCCCTGACTTTTGGCAAATAACCAGTTAAAAACTGCTGTTTTTGCTGTCCCTATTTCTAAATTCCCGTTGGGACTTGGGGTAATTCGGACTTTTACACTCACTTGACAATGCTCTCCCAATATCTCCGTTTTATTAATACTTAACTAGCAATCTAACAGCCATTATTTAACTATTAGCTGCTACTTTCTTTTTGCCACCAATTTTTTCCTTTTAGCTCCTCAATTATTATGCCTTTAATGAAAAGTAATTAACCGGATGTGGTATGAAACACTAATTTTAGGCGTAAATATTTGGTTTCTGGGTATTTTTTTGGGTAGGAGCTATAAATTTTTGGAAAAAATACTATAGGAAAAAAGTAATCTTACATTTTATCTACTATTGGGTAAAAAAGATAACAAATAAACAAAACGTAATATTTTGTAATATTTTTTAGGGCTATTTATTCTTCATATTTTCCTTGTAAATACTGTAATCCCCACTCATGCATTACATCAAGCACGGGTTTTAGTGTTTCTCCTAAAGGTGTTAGGGAATACTCGACTTTTGGGGGTATTTGCATATAAATTTGCCGATTAATTATACCATCTTCTTCCATTTCCCGTAACTGTTGCGTAAGCATTTTTTGTGTAATTCCATGTAGCGATCGATGTAATTCACCAAATCTTTTTACCCCAAACAATAACTCACGCAAAATCAAAACCTTCCACCGACCACCGATCGCCTTGATAGTAATTTCTACCGGACAATTTGCGCGATCGGCAAATTCTACTTTAATGACCATAGTATCCTTTTGGTAACTATCTTACTTAAAAGTGCATACTTCCCATTTTAAATGCAAATAGTTTAAAGTTTAAATAACCAAAAATAACCTTCAATAAACACTACCATGACCAAACCCACGATCGCAGATAAAAAACCCTCCGTTCTCGAACTAGAAGCCGGTACTTACTATTGGTGTACTTGTGGTGAATCAAAAAATCAACCCTTCTGTGATGGTGCCCATCAAGGTAGTGATTTTCAACCCCTATCATTCACCCTAGAAGAAAAGAAAAAAGTCGCCTTATGTAAATGCAAATATACCGCTAATTCCCCCTTCTGCGATGGTGCCCATACCAAACTTTAAAAAAATCCTATATCCCTAATAAAATTCCTGTCTCATAACTCATAATAACTAGGAACAAATAACAGTCGGTTAAAACCGACTAGAAATATTAGCTAGGGAATTAATTGGCGGGGTATGTAACTCGCCAATACACTATACCTAATTTCCAATTATTCCCAATTACCCATCAAAAAAATGATAACTCTACGCAAAGCAAAAGAACGTGGTCATGCTAATCATGGCTGGCTAGATTCCTATCATACATTTTCCTTTGCCAGCTATTACGATCCAAATTATATGGGATTTCGGAGTTTGCGCGTAATTAACGAAGATAGAGTGCATCCTACCAAGGGTTTTGCCCCCCATTCCCATCGAGATATGGAAATTATTACTTATATTTTAGAAGGTGCTTTAGAACATAAAGATAGTATGGGTAATTCTTCAGTAATTAATCCTGGAGAAGTGCAAATTATGAGTGCTGGTACAGGAGTTACCCATAGTGAATATAATCCCTCCGATAGCCAAGGAGTACATTTTCTACAAATCTGGATTTTGCCAGATACACAA
>CAWUOF010000068.1:0-12176 GCA_963923765.1 uncultured bacterium
TTACCTGAATGGATTAACTATTGGTATTTGAGCAGATTTAGTTTAATACTATAGCAGTTATCTGTAGTATTTAACTGGGGGTGCATCTTTATAAAAAAAGCAGTATCTTAACCGGAGCAAATATCTATAATTTTGATTTATAGTTCACTAGGGCGCTGAAGCGCAACAACAGTTATTTACTGTTTATGAGATGCTCCCTTAACCGAGACTGATGTAGTAGATATCTTAGTAGATCTCTAAATTATGAAATTCGTTTTTTTTCTATTTTATGTTTGTTGTGATTAGTAATAAACAATAAACGATTAACAGAAAAAAACATGATTAAAACAGGTTTGACGCCCGCAATCAAGCAGGGCGTCGGCACCAACAATAACAAGTGTATTAACGCTTGGAGTATTGAGGTGCTTTGCGGGCTTTCCGCAAACCATATTTTTTCCGTTCTTTTGCGCGAGGGTCGCGAGTTAAATAGCCTTCAATTTTTAAAGGTTTACGGTTATCTGGATCTAACTGACATAAAGCTCTAGCGACACCTAAGCGGATAGATTCAGATTGACCGGTTAAGCCACCACCTTCGACTTTAACTAAAATATCGTAGTCATTTTCCAAGCCCAAGGTTTCTAGGGGAGCTTTAGCTGCTGACAGATAAGCCGGGTTAAATTGTAGATATAAATCGCCTGGTTTACCGTTGATAGTAAGTTGACCGCTACCTGGAATTAAGCGGACTCTGGCAATGGCAGATTTACGACGTCCGGTGCCCCAATACATGGCTAAAGTGCTTTGATCTGGTGCTGGCATTAATCTTTTCCTCCTGGGATGGTTTGAATGTTAAATAGCTGGGGTTTTTGGGCTTCATGGGGATGATCTGGGCCAGCATATACCTTCAATTTAGTGAAGAGTTTACGACCCAAAGCATTTTTTGGCAGCATTCCGCGTACAGCGTGTTCAATAATTCTTTCTGGGATGCGGGCTTGTAGCTTGGCAAAGGGTTCTACTTTCATACCGCCTGGACGTCCAGAATGGCGGCGATAAAGTTTTTGAGTACGTTTCTTGCCAGTAACAGCTATTTGTTCAGCATTGATGATGATAACAAAATCGCCTGTATCGATATGGGGGGTATAGGTGGGTTTAGTTTTACCCCGTAGTAGCATGGCGACAACACTAGCCAAACGCCCTAAACGCTGATCGGCGGCGTCGATAACGTACCATTTGTGGTCTAGTGATTCCGCAGAGGGAAGGTAGGTTTTGTTTGCAGTCATAATGATTTTTACTATCGGTCAAAATTTTGTTTTTTTTCAGTTAAGGCAGGATGTTGTTGCCGCCGATGCAGTGGGTAAAAGGAATTTGGGCATGGTGTCAAACCAAATTTCTGGGGGAAAGGGAGATTCTGGATATCCGACGCGCAATAGGCATAGACCCTGGGATGGGGCTGCATATTTAACTAGTTCTCGTCTTTCATTGGTCCAGATGTCTTCAAAGTTTTCTAGCGATCGCTCGCCCCGACCGACCTGGACTAATAGCCCCACTAACAGTCGCATCATTCCGTATAAAAATCCACTAGCCTGTACTTCTATGTGGAGAAATGGGCCACAACGGTAACATTGGACATCTTGTACTTCCACCCAGGAATGACGACGGGCTGACCCGGCACGACGAAAGGCTGACAGATGTTGATTTCCGATTAAGGGTTGCAAAGCTGCTTGAATTAACCTTTCATCTAACGGCTGATAATAATAATGCCAAGTATAAGGCCGCACGAACAAATTAGGAATGGAATCTGTATAGATGGTGTAGCGATAGCGACGCCAAATAGCAGAAAATTGTGCGTGCCAAGGGGCATCTACCGCCGCTGATGCTCTAATACCGATATCTTCGGGTAGTCTGGAGTTGAGAATCCCGGCCCAGCGTTGGGGAGGAATGTAGCTAAAGCTCTCAAAGTGTGCGACTTGTGCTGCGGCATGAACTCCTGTATCAGTTCGGCCAGCACCATATAGTGTAACTGAGCGTTTTTCTAGTGTTTTGAGAACTTTTTCTATTTCCTCTTGGACAGTTCTGTGTTGAGACTGTCTTTGCCAACCGTGAAATTTAGTACCTTGATATTGGATGACTAGAGCAATGCGTTGGGGTTTTATATCTGCATCTGCCATGAAATTTGCAGTTAATCTACCAGTTCAAGGATTGCCATTTGAGCATTATCTCCTTGGCGCGGTATTGTTGGCAAAATGCGTGTATATCCGCCATTACGACTGCCATAGCGCTCTTGGGCTTTTTCAAATAGGGCGTGAACCAGTTGTTTATCGTACATATAGCCTAAAGCTCTTCTCCGGGCTGATAAGGAACCATCTTTAGCCAGGGTAATCATTCTTTCAGCTTCTACTCGTACTGCTTTGGCTCTAGCTTTGGTAGTTTTGATTTGACCGTAACGAATCAATTCTGTAGTTAAAGCTCTGAGAAGAGCTTTGCGCTGGTCAGCAGGTTTGCTTAGTTGAGGAACACGACAACGGTGACGCATAATTCAGATATATTTTCCAGGATAATTTGTGTATAGTTTGGTTTTGGTTTAGCAAAAAAGCTTTTTTTGCTAGTTCGGGATAGTTTTGGGGAATTATTTGGCGGAATTTGTCTGGTGCCCTAGTTGGTGATTATTTTTTCATTTCCCTGGGGTTTTTCACTATGAATTAGTGACTTTTCAGCCACTTTTTCTGGTTTAATGCTCCCCTTGTCTGATTGATTCCTTTTTTTTAGTTTTGCCAACTCTTTATTTTTTTATTGTGAGTAGCTTACTATTATAGGGCAGCAATTTTATTAGATTATTTTGGTTTTTTTTGGGGGTTTTTGGGTTTTGATTTTAGTTGATCGACTATTTCCTCCTTAGTTTTTGTAAGTTTATTCCAGTGTTTCTTTTTTTTGAGATTATCTGGAGTTTTTTTATTAGCTGGGGCTACCTCTATCAATTAGAATATCACAATGTATATTCCCAGATTTTTTTATTTTGGTTGATTGATTTTGATAATAGCCGTATTTTTTTATAGATAGAAGGCAGTTTAATTTTTAGGAAGCTTATATTTATAAAGTATGAAGGATGAATCAAGAAAACAGGCATCAGAATTCAATAAATTTTTTTTCCCTTATTTGGTATTAATACGAAATTCTAACTATATTCTGAATTCTTTTTTTCACACTTCACACTTTACATTTATTAATTCCTATCCTGATTTAGCTGCTTTTTCTAAAGGCAGAGTAATGCCTAAGCGTTTTTGTAAAGCTTCTATTACTTCCTCTGCTGATTTTTGGCCAAAGTTTTTAATTTCCAGTAAATCTTCTTGGGTATAGTCTAACAAGTCTGCTACTGAGTTAATTTGAGCGCGTTTGAGACAGTTATATGCCCGAACTGACAATTGTAATTCTTCAATAGGAATTTGACTTGTTGGATCTTCTTCGTCTTGAAATTCACTGGGCATTGAAGAAACGGTGACATCTTTAAGAGGAGTGAATAGTTCCACTAGTATGTTGGCGGCTTCACTGATAGCTTCTTGGGGCGATATGCTTCCATTCGTCCAGATTTCCATAATTAGCCGATCTTTTTCCATAGAACCGCCTATGCGGGCATCTTCTACGGTGTAGTTAACTTTGCGAACAGGCATAAAAATGGCATCTATTTGAAGAAAGTCGATCGCACTACCTTCATCACGTCCTCGATCGACCGATCGATATCCTTTACCTTTTTCAATGCGAAATTCCATTTCCAGTGTTGCGCCTGCTGCCAGGGTAGCCACATACTGGTTAGGATTAACCACTTCTACTTCGGAAGGCAAATCAAAGTCTGTTGCCGTTACTTCTTTTGGCCCTTCAGCCCTTAATCGACCGATCTGGGGTTGTTGGGAATAACTTTTGAGGACTATTTCTTTCATGTTTAGCAAGATTTCTAATACGTCCTCTCGCACTCCCGTAATTGTGGCAAATTCGTGATTTACTCCTGCAATGCGAACAGCGGTTACTGCTGTTCCTTCCAGGTTAGACAGCAAAACCCGCCGTAGGGCATTACCTACGGTAGTTCCTTGACCACGATCAAGGGGTTCTAATAGAAATTTGCCATACTGACCCTGGTCTTTTTCTGTATTGCTTTCTACACACTCTATCTGAAACTGCGCCACGGAGTGACCTCCCTTCTCTCGATCCCTAGCAGGCAAGCTAATTCTGAATGAATACCCACATCTCCAAGTTTTTGTGACATATTCTGGTCGTTTTTGTTGGTAGCGATCGCTCTACTTTCCGAGTTGGGTTTTGCTGAATTTTTTTTTACTCTGAAGTAGTTGACCAGAACATTACCATTAGACACGGCGACGTTTGGGTGGACGGCAGCCATTATGGGGGATGGGGGTGACATCTCGAATCAGGGTTATTTCCAATCCAGCACCTTGTAATGCTCTGATTGCAGTTTCCCTACCCGCACCAGGGCCACTAACCATTACTTCTATTTGACGCATTCCCTGATCTGTAGCTCGGCGAGCGGCACTTTCAGCAGCCGTTTGTGCAGCAAAAGGGGTTCCTTTTTTGGCGCCTTTAAAGCCACTAGAGCCTGCTGATGCCCAAGAAATTACCTCACCATTTTGATCTGTGAGGGTGACAATTGTATTGTTGAAGGTAGACTGTATGTAGGCTACACCATTTGGTACATTTCGCTTTGATTTGCGTACCCCAGTCTTTTTGGTTGGTTGTCGCGCCATATTCTTATCTGTGATTGATTTTTAACTTGCTTGGCTTAAGTATGATTTTGTGGCAGCTTTTCTAAAATTAGCTGCCTTGGTTATTTACTTCTTAGCGGCTGCTTTTTTCTTGCCTGCCACTGTTCTGCGAATACCACGCCGAGTCCGGGCATTAGTGCGGGTACGCTGACCTCTGACGGGCAGGCCCAAACGATGCCGACGGCCTCGGTAACAGCCTATGTCCATCAACCGTTTGATGTTCATGGCTTCCCAGCGCCGCAGATCTCCTTCTATCTGGTAGTTTTCTTCTACAGTTTCGCGGAGGGCTGCAACATCGGCATCGCTCAAATCTTTAACTCTAGTGTCTGGATTGACCCCTGTTGCGGCCAAAATTTCTTTGGCTCGCGATAGCCCAATTCCATAAATGTAAGTAAGACCTATTTCTACACGCTTATCACGCGGAAGGTCTACGCCGGCAATCCTTGCCACGCTGGTTTTCTCCCTTGTCTTGTTCTTGTCTACAAATCTCAATTAGATTGAGATAGCCTGGAAAATATTTCGTCGCTAACCTTGGCGTTGTTTATGTTTTGGGTTAGAACATATAACCATAACCCTGCCGCGACGACGAATAACCCGGCATTTTTCACAGATTTTACGGACGGATGCTCGAACTTTCATGCTTTACTTTTAAGCACTGCAAATACAAGATTATATCAGTTTTTGTGTCAATAGCACAAGAATTTTTTGAGAATTAGTTAATGCTGTTTTCTGTAGCAAACTTTATTTTATCTGGCTATTTTTTCCGGAGGCGGTAGGTGATACGGCCTTTAGTCAAATCATAGGGAGTGAGTTCTACCTTGACTCGATCGCCCGGTAATATTTTGATATAGTTCCGACGGATTTTGCCGGAAATATGGGCCAGAACATTAAATCCATTATCCAAATCAACACGAAACATTGCATTTGGCAGTGATTCTGTCACCGTGCCTTCCATTTCAATCAAATCTTGCTTGGCCAATTTCCTTTTACCTCAAACTAAAAACTAATTAGATTTTTGCCTAACTAAACGGGGTCATTATTTTGCAAAGCATCCTGCTAAGAATTACAGCAGGGAATAGGGAACATTAATGAAACTCATATATAATGAAAAATTTTCCTAAATTGATTCCCCTGAAATAAGCTGTAACTTTATTAATTTAATTGGGGTGCAGGATATTATTGACTAGGGCGTTATTATAGCAACATTACCCAAAATCATCCCTCGTTCCAGCATCAGTTACAGGCCAGCTAAGAGTTTTCTTGTCTTAGAAAGCGAGACTTTTGGAGCAGATATAATTGCATTAATTTTCCATAATATTAGTAAAGGTCAAGTCAAAAAACTTTTACCAAAAACCATTAATTTATTTACAATTATACTGCTCCAAAAGTGGGACTATTCAAATTTCAATGCCTGCAACGCTATTTTTGATAGTCTCTTCGACTTCTTCTATAGTGTGATTGCCATCAACATACAACAAGATTTTTTTTTCCTTGTAAAAGTTGATAAGCGGGGCAGTTTTTTCTCGATAAACTTGGAGGCGATGGCGAATAATTTCTTCACCATCATCAGCACGTCCGCGATGGTGGAGACGTTCAATGATGACATCATCAGGAACATCTAAATTCACGACTCGATCGCAAAAGTGATGAATTTGCACAAACAACTCATCTAGCTTTTTTGCTTGTTCAACAGTACGAGGAAATCCATCCAATATCCAACCACCTTTAGAATCAGTTTGAATTAAACGTTCTTTAACTAGATCTAAAATCAGTTGGTCAGGAACCAGATCTCCTGCATCCATATAAGACTTAGCTTTTAAGCCCAATTCAGTTTTTTGAGCAACCGCAGACCGTAACATATCTCCCGTAGCAATATGAGATATATTCCATAGTTCGGCTAAAAGCTGGCCTTGGGTTCCTTTGCCTGCTCCTGGAGGCCCCAAAAATATTAATCGCATTATTACTGCTTCACCATTCCTTCATATCGCTGGGAAATGACGTAAGTTTGAATTTGTTTTGCGGTATCAATAGCCACACCAACCAAAATCAACAAAGAAGTTGCGCCAAACCCGCGAAAAGTAGGTACTCTTATCGCACTTTCTACGGCTGTAGGTACTATTGCTACCAATCCTAGAAATAGGGCACCTAGCAAAGTTAAACGATTAAGAACTTTTTCGACAAATTCGCTAGTAGTTCTGCCAGGACGAATACCAGGGATACTGGCTCCCATTTTTTTCAAGTTTTGAGCTAAATCGACGGGATTAATAATCAGAGAAGCGTAGAAATAGCTAAAGAAAACAATCAAAACCAGATAAAATGCGGAATATAGCCAAGGGTTGGAACCACCCGGACTAAGATCGCTGGCCAATCTTTTCAAAAAGTCATTATTAGTAGCTTGAGCGATAGTTGCGGGCAGAACCAAAACAGCGGATGCAAAGATAATGGGCATCACGCCACCTTGATTAAGACGCAAAGGTAAATAACTACTTTTTTCTAAATAAAGCTTGCGACCTACTTGGCGACGAGCAGAGATAATGGGAATGCGGCGAGTACCTTCTTGGACAAAAACAATACCGATAATAGTAATTAAGAAAATTACCAGTAAACCTACCAATCGAGCTACTATTGATTGGTCTTGATTTTGAGAAGCTTCTACCAAATCGATAGTTTGTTTTAAAGATGTTGGCAGTACAGCGACAATATTCAGAAAAATGAGCAGAGAAGCACCATTTCCGATACCGCGTTCAGTAATAAGTTCTGACACCCACATCACAAACATCGAGCCTGCGGTCAAAGCCAAAACCGTAGAAACAACAAAAAACCCGCCAGAGTTATCTACATCATAAGGTCGGAGGAACATAGCCAAGACGGTGCTTTGAAACAAAGCCCATCCCAAGGCTACATAGCGTGTAAGCTGGGAAATTTTCCGTCGTCCCGCTTCCCCTTCATTTTTTTGTAAATCTTCCAGGCTAGGGATTGCTGCTGTCAGCAGTTGTACTATGATGGAGGCATTAATATAGGGTAAGATTCCTAGAGCAAATATACCTAAAGCTCGCAAACCTCCACCAGAGAAGATGTCTAAAAATCCAATCAGGTTAGACAGGTTATTGGTTTGGATATCTTGAGCAAATCTCAGGCGATCGATTCCTGGTACAGGCAAGTGAACGCCTAGTCGTACTACAACTAATAAACCAAGGGTAACAAGCAGCCTACCTCGCAGGCCAGCCGCTTGTGCCATTTGCATAAAAGTTTCTTGGGCTGTTGGGGCTTTGTCTCGATTAACGTCCATAAAGGATTTCCTCTACATGAACTGGCGCTGGTTCGAGCCATCCCGCTTGCGGGCAAGGCAGAAATCAGGAGTTCTAATAACCTTGCCACGAAGAATAAACACTATTAACCGTTGACAATTTCGCAACTACCACCTGCGGCTTCAATTTTGCTGCGGGCAGAAGCAGTAAAAGCCGAAGCTTTCACCATGAGGGGGATACTGACATCCCCATCACCTAAAATTTTCAAAGGGCCATCATTGGTGGTGACAATTTTTGCCTCCATCAATGCAGCTAGTGTCACCTCTGTATTAGCAGGGAGTGATGCCAGCTTACCTACATTGATAGTAGTGTATTGTTTACGATTTATTACAGGAAAGTGTTTTAACTTGGGGATGCGCTTATAGAGGGGTTGTTGACCGCCTTCAAAACCAGGGCGCGTGCCGCTACCAGATCTAGATTTCTGACCCCGCATACCCAAGCCTGCGCTGGCACCTTGGCCGGCTGAAATTCCTCGACCTACGCGGCGTCGGCGTTTTTTTGAGCCTTGTTTCGGCACAGCATCTTCTAGTCTCATAATCTTGCCTTAAATGTTATTTGCTTATCGGCTAGTTACTAATAGCTAAGGTTATTTTTGATGGGATATTTCTGGATAAAATGGGAAGCAAAATCAATAATAGATATCTTGCTAAAAGCACCAATAATCAAAATATTGTAATAAATTCGGCAAAATCTCTATTTTCCCCTGTTTTCTAGTATTTAGTTTTTACCATTTACACCTTAACAATTAGCTATTAGCCCCAAACTAAGCGTAAAGATTTTCGATGGGAATACCCCGTTCTTCAGCAACTTCACCAAAAGTACGGAGAGTAGCCAAAGCATTAACAGCAGCCCTAGCATTATTCAAAGGATTACTAGAACCGAGTTGTTTAGCCAGAACATTACGGACGCCAGCCAATTCTAAAACAGTACGTACAGCACCACCAGCAATAACCCCCGTACCTGGGGCTGCCGGTCTAATAATAACTTGAGCGCCACCACCAACACCATTGGTAGGGTGGGGAATAGAATTAGCCTTAGTTAAAGGAACATCGATTAAATGTTTTTTACCATCCGCGACACCCTTTTTCACTGCGCCAATAACATCACTAGCCTTGCCAACGCCAACCCCAACTTGGCCTTGTTCATTACCGACAATCACGATCGCCCGGAAGCTCAGTTTTTTACCGCCTTTAACCACCTTAGTGACGCGACGGATTTGCACAACTCGTTCTTGCCAGGTAATTTCCTTTTCTTTAGTGCGACTACTTTTTTTACGACGCTCCGCCATATTATTTATCCTTTGTCAGTTATTAGCGCGGGCATCTTGCCCGCCATCGATGCTGCGGATTGCCCGCGTCAGTTGTCAGTTATAGATATCAGTTATGGCTAAAATTAGCGTGACTATTAGTAACTGACCGCTGACAGTTTAGAAATCCAATCCGGCTGCGCGAGCCGCATCAGCGAGGGCTTTAATCCGACCGTGATAGCGATTACCACCGCGATCGAAGACCACCTTAACCACACCTTGCTCACTAGCGCGTTTGGCAATTAACTTACCAACAGCCTCAGAAGCCTCACAATTAGCTCCCGATTTTAATTGTGATTTTAAATCTGGTTCAACACTAGAAGCGGCAGCAATAGTGTGATGTTTAGAATCATCAATTAACTGGGCATAAATATGTTCTTGGGAACGAAAAACCGCTAACCGAGGGCGTTCCGGCGTGCCAAAAACACGATTACGGATACGACGATGTCGGCGTTGTACCGACTCTTTACGACTAAGTTTCATTATCTATTTCTTCCCTGTCTTACCAGCTTTACGTCTGACAAATTCGCCAGCATAGCGAATACCCTTGCCTTTATAAACTTCTGGTGGGCGAACAGCACGAATGCGAGCAGCAGTATTACCAACTAATTCCTTGTCAATACCACTAACAATCACATTAGTATTATTTTCAACAGCCAATAAAATCCCTTCACCAGGAACAATTTCTACAGGCTTACTATAACCAACGTTTAAAACCAAATTACGCCCTTGCACCTGAGCCCGATAGCCCACACCTTGAATTTCCAAACGTTTTTGAAAACCGGTAGAAACACCTTCCACCATATTGGCCACCAAAGTACGACTTAAACCGTGACGTTGGCGGGCAGTGCGAGATTCATCACGTCTTTTTACTAACAATGTTTGGGCGTCTTGTTCCACCAAAACCTCTGGTGGTAATTCTCGACTAAGTTCACCTTTTGGCCCCTTAACCGCAACCTTTTGACCTTCGATAGTAATGGTCACTTTGTTGGGGATAGAAATGGGGCGCTTACCGATACGAGACATAACATTCCTAAATAATTGGTTGTTAGTTGTGGAATACTGATAGCTAATTGCTAAATGCTAATTGCTAATTCCTAATAGAAATTAATAGGCGACTAGCCATTAGCTATTAGCGACTAGCTACCAAACATAACAAAGCACTTCCCCACCTAAGCCTTGGCGTCGAGCTTCTCGATCGGTCATAATTCCTGACGATGTAGAAATAATAGCAATACCGATTCCGCCCAAGACTCGCGGTAATTCCTTGCGATTTTTATAGACTCGCAAACCAGGTCTACTAACCCGCTTCAAAGCAGTAATAATAGGCTGGCGATTTTTTCCCTTATATTTCAGAGAAACCACCAATTGTTTCTTAATACCCTCGCCAGTTTCTTCATATTCAGCGATAAAGCCTTCATCCTTGAGGACCTTCGCAAGGCTGCGGGTAAGCTTCGTCGCTGGCACCAGCGTTGTTTGATGCCGCGCTAGGCAAGCATTGCGGATGCGCGTTAGCATATCAGCTATTGTGTCATTAGCCGCCATCGTTCCCTCTTTTTCGTGAAGTCTCAATTATCCCGGAAGGGCATACCCATTTCCTTTAACAAGGCGCGGCCCTCCTCATCAGTATTTGCAGTGGTAATAATGGAAATATCCATCCCACGAATTTGATCGATACTGTCGTATTCGATTTCTGGAAAAATCAATTGTTCTCTGATACCTACGCTATAGTTTCCTCTGCCATCAAAGCTTTTTGGGCTAAGACCGCGAAAGTCACGAATTCTAGGTAGAGCCAGATTAATAAACCGTTCCAAAAAGGCATACATCCGATCGGAACGCAAAGTTACCATAATCCCCACAGGCATACCCTGACGGATTTTAAAACCAGCGATCGCCTTTTTAGCCCGAGTTACCACAGGTTTTTGACCACTAATAGTAGCAATCTCCTTCAAAGAAGCCTCTAAAGCCTTAGCATTACTAGCAGCTTCACCTAAGCCTCGGTTGATAGTTACTTTTACCACCTTTGGCACTTGATGGACATTCGTATAATTGAATTGTTCCATCAGTTTAGGAATAATTTTTTCTTGGTACAGAGTTTTGAGAGATTCTGCCATAAACTTTCAATCCTTACTTTCTCTGGGCTTGGTCAGAGAAACATTGCCATTACTAACAGCTAAATTTCCTAATTCGTAATTCTTGAATTCGTAATTCGTAATTTGTAATTAATTAGCCAATAATTTCTCATAATTAAAATTAGAAATTCGCCTGTCAAATCTCAAAAATTATAATTACCAATTACGAATTATAAATTACGAATTATTATCCATTAGCTCCCAGCATTTAATCAATAATTTCCCCAGTCTTTTTCAGCTTCCGAACCTTGCGACCGTCTTCTGTAAACGTATAACAAATCCGACTAGCCACATTTTCCTTAGTTGAATAAAGCATCACATTAGAACTATGAATCGGAGCTTCCCGTGTTACTCTTTGGCCCGACTCATCTTCTTGACGTGGTTTAACATGGCGGGTTTGGATATTGACACCCTTAACTATTACTTTACTTAACTTTGGAAAAGCCTGTAAAATCTCGCCAACTTTGCCTTTATCTTTACCGGAAATTACCTGAACGGTATCACCTGTTTTGACGTGCATTTTATAAATTACGTTACCTTTATCTGATTTGCGAGCTTTAGCCATCAGATTACCTCCGGTGCCAAAGAAACAATCTTGGTAAAGTTTTTATCACGCAACTCTCGAGCCACAGGGCCAAATACCCGAGTACCACGAGGATTGCCATCAGCATTAACAATCACAGCAGCA
>CAWUOF010000069.1:0-11982 GCA_963923765.1 uncultured bacterium
GATTTTTCAACTATATAATTAATCCTACTGGATTAATTACCGCACTTTGCAGTATTAAGCATAAGCGCCTAACTCTAAAATGGTTATCCAGTAAGGATTACAAATGTAATTTGTCTGTCATATATCCAGGAAGTTATGTATATATAAACTAATTATTTTTGATATAAATTTATTTATTTATTTTTGGCAAATATAAAATTTTATTAAGCAAGGTATAGTTTTGCGTAAACTATATACTCTTTCTCCGATATGTAATTAGTAAAACTTCGGAGAAAACTTTATGAAACGTCAAAATATTATAGGGTTAAATATAAATTTAACCTCATTATTTGTATTCATATTTATGTTAGTCACTGTCCATAAAATTTTTCTGAAAATGCAATGGTTAATGGCCCGTAATGTTAATGATTATTATTTGGTAAACTCTTTAATTTTAACCAAGGAAATAGATTGTAAAGATGGCGACAATGGTTGTCATCCTAAGGATCCTAATAATGCTAATTTTCAGAAAAAAATTAAACAAATATTACAAAATTTATAGATATAGAAAAAATATGATAAGAAATTCTGCTCACTGATAAATAAAAAATTTCACGGTTCGGTAAATCTCGCCGACCGTTAATTTTTAGAAAAATAGCTAATAATAAAAAACCATAGTAAATTTATTATATTTATTAATGTTACTAGAAATGCGATCGAATATTTAAAAAGGGTAAATAATGCTTATTTATGGGAAATAAATTAACCAATTCATTAATTTTAATATAAATCTTGGGTGTTAAATAATTAGTTATATATATTAAGAGTAAAATTATCGATCGCCTGGGGGAATTTTTTTTTAAGCAAATATGGTGCAAGCTGCTATCAAAAGTTTACCTAAAAAACTCAAGCAGATTAGTATAATTACGAAGTTCAAAAAAATAATTCATAATAGGTATTTTTTTAAATAAATGTAAAGTTCTAAGTAATAATTCGGAGATAAAAAGTTAATAATTAAAAAATCCTAAAAATTTCCCATTAGCGATCATTAGTAAAAGATACTCGATATATAGGGAAGTTTTTAATTATAAATTAAAAACAATGGGGGAAATTCTCTGGCACAAAAGTAGAACTAAGCTTTTGGTTCTACTAATTTTGTTTATCTAGCTAGAGGACGACCGACTAATTTTTTTTCTGTGGCGATCGCGTTACGGTTTTTAAATATAGTAGGTATTTTTATGAAATCTGAAGAATTAGTGCAGCAATATGCAGCCGGAACAAGAGATTTCAGTAAAGCAACTTTAGTAAAAATTAAGCTACATCAAACTAACTTAAGTGGTGTGGCTTTATGCAGGGCTTGTCTATGTGAAGCGGAATTATTAGCGGTAAATCTATATAAAGCTGATTTAAGTGGAGCAGATCTATGGAAAGCTAATTTGACTAAAGCGGATTTAATAGAAGCTAATTTAGCGAGAGCAGATCTAACTGAAGCGAATTTATCCGAAGCAATGTTAATAGGAGCCAATTTATATGAAACTACTTTAGCTGGGGGTAAGCTCCTTTGGGCAAATATGACTGGGGCTAACTTGAGTCGGGCAATGCTGATGGGGGCTAATCTTGTGGGAGCAAATTTAGCCGGAGCAAATTTATTTGGAGCGATTTTACTAGAAGCTAATTTAGCTGGAGTGAATTTATCGCGGGCAAATCTCACAGGGGTAGATTTGACGGGAGTTAACTTAATGGAAGTTAATTTGAAAGGGGCAATTATGCCCGATGGAAAAATTTATTATGAAAATAAATATTTTCCTAAAAATAATAAAGAGACAGAAAAACAGTTATCTACTCATAAGATATCTCATCGAAAATTTATGTTAGAGCGATCGCTGGTATAATTTGAGGACTATTATACTAGGGTTTTTAGATTTAAGGCAACTTTATTTAAGTTTTGCATACCGATTTTAGTTTGAGAAATGCTGGTAGCTGTTTGAGTTGCATCTTGATTGATATTATTAATTGCTGCTAATACTTGTTCAATGGCGATCGCTTGTTGTTTAGCAGTTAGGGAAATTTGTTGAGAACTTATAACAATATCGTTTATAGCTATCACAACATTTTCTAGGGTTTTTTCTCCTGCTTCTGTAGCCAAAACGGTAGCATGGGTAAAGCTTTGAATAGTTATTAATAAATCATTAATTTTTTCTGCCGATTTTTTACTTTGGTCGGCTAATTTTCTAATTTCATTAGCTACCACACCAAAACCCTTACCTTGTGTACCAGCCCGAACAGATTCTACAGCCGCATTTAAAGCCAGCATATTAGTTTGGTTAGCTAAATCACTAACAGAATTAGCAATAGTTTTTATTTGGTTAACTTGTTGATTTAATTGGTTAATTTGGGCGACAATTTCTTCTACTTTTTCCTGGAGAGTAACTTCTGCTTTAGTATTACTGGTAATAATATTTTGGCTATTTTTATCTATTAATTTCAAAGTCCGATTAGCTCCATTTACGGCTGTTTCTGCTTGCCCTACAGTTGTTCTGGAAGCGGCAGCTAATTCATCCATTGAAGTAGTAGTTTGATGTATATATGTGGCTTGCTGTACACAGGTACGTTCCTGTTGTTCCATAGTCGATGCAATTTCTGTAGCTGATGCAGCGATCGTCTCTACTGCCTGATTAATTTGTTGTCGAATTCGAGAAGCCAGTAATATACCAATAACTATAGCTCCTGCTCCGGCTATTATTGTGCCAATTTTAGCTATCCCATTTAACCATTCCATTGAGGTATTTATTTTGGATTCGCTAATTTGAAATTTTTTAATAGAATCTTCATCAAATTGTTGATTTAAAAGTTTAATTTTCAATAATAATTTATTGCTATTGTCCTGATTAAATATATTATGGGCTTCACTATCATTATCGGTTTTCTGAGCCATTGCTATCATTTTTAAATGCTGACTTCTAATTTGCTTAGAAATCACAACTATTTCATCTATCCGTTTTTTTTGGTTTTGTTCAAACCAGTTGTTATCAGAATTTTTAACTATTTTTAATGTATTTGCTATTTTTTCTTCTAATTCTTTATTAGCTTCTTGAAAATTATTAAAATAAGTTGTTTTTTTAGATAAAAGATAACCACGAGTAGCTGACTCCATTTTACATAAATCAGCTTCTATTTGATCAGTAAGTTGATTGGCATCTCGTACCGCATTAGCTTGGATCAGAGATTCTTTGACCATTCCAGTGTTGGTAGTTACCATCCAAGCTAGTAAAGCAAATAAAGGAATTGGTATAGCATATCCCAGGAGAATGCGTCCTCTTAGCTTTAAATTACTTAACATAAGTTTTCATAAAACAATAACTTACTTTTGTATTAATTTTACAGTTGTTTGATGCAATTTATCTGGAAAAATCAGAATAATTTAGGTTTTATATCTAAAATTTAAGTTAGATAATTCTGGAGGTTTAAACTAGAAGTGAAGAATGTTTATAAGATAAAGCCGATACGTTATATTTCTAAGAGTATAAACTATTCTGATGAATGTAAATATAGAAAAAAATAGATGTTAGTAAATAGACCGCTTGCAAGCGATGGAGCAGCAATTATTAAACAAAATTTTGTATTTATTATAATTAGTATTTGTAATGATGAATAAATGGTTGAAAGATATATAGCAATAGTAGGGAGGGATAGGATAATTTTAAATGCTAATCTATAGGTAGTGTATCAAATTTATTTAATCCAAAAAATAAATTTTGTATTAAAAAAAGAATAAACTATAACCTAGATAGGTTGATGGGTTTTAAGGCCAAATTTCCCAGGGTTTAACAAAAAAATAGGATTTTCCTGGCAATTAAGCCAAATATTACCTTGATCAAGTGTTAAAATCTTGAAATAAAATTTAGCTAGATTAAACATACAGGAAAAATTACATGGATTTGGAATCACATCAGTTTATAACCTATTTTGAAACTGAACAAGCCAAACTAATTTGCCAGCAGGCAATGGTAGAAACATATCCCGATCGCCATATAATTTTTGAAGAAGGGGAAATACCAGATTATTTATATCTAGTTTTATCGGGTCAAGTGGAATTTTGTAAACATACTACAATGGATCAATATCAATTAGTTGCCATAGCAGAACCAAATGAGTTTTTTGGTGAGTTTGGGGTTTTGGATGGACAACCCCGCAGTACCCGTGCCATAACTAATGGTGAGTCATCTTTAGCAAAAATTCCCCGTGATAAATTAATGGAGATTTTGCATCTTACTACTGGTGGTGCAGTAGTACAAATGTTTCGGCATATTATTCAACATATTCGATCGACTACTGAGCAATATGTCAATGAGGTAGTTTATAAACAAAAAATGGTGGCAGTAGGAGAGATGGTAAATACTATTGTCCATGATTTTAAAAGTCCTTTTACGGGAATTACTTTAGCTAGTTCCATGCTGAAAGAATTACATAGTGATGATGAAGAAACGGCGGAATGGTGCGATTTAATTCAAGCTCAAGTAAACCATATGTTAAACATGGCTGAGGAGTTGTTGGAATTTACGCGAGGTAATACTAAATTACATAAGCAGCCTGTGAATATAGCTAGTGTTTTTCAGCAAATTGAAAAACTTAATCGCATTTATTTTACCGATGCTAAAGTTGATTTAAAAATGACAGCAGAAGAGGTATTGGTAAATGGTGATGAAAATAAATTGTTGCGAGTTTTTCAAAATTTAGTTGGTAATGCGGTAGATGCTTTTGGTGGGCGTGGAGGTCAAATCAAAATAGAGGTGCGATCGCAGGATGAATGGGCAGAAATTGATATTGCTGATAATGGTCCTGGTATTCCAGAAGAAATTCGCGATCGTTTATTTGAAGCTTTTGTCACCTATGGCAAGCGTGGTGGTACTGGTTTGGGAACGGCTATTGCTAAATCTATTATTGATGCTCATGGTGGCAAAATAAATTTTGATTCCTATTTAGGTCAAGGCACTACTTTTTATATTCGTTTACCTTTATTAAGGGAATAAAAAATGATACCTAATTACTAATGGTAAACTTTTACAAAACTTGGCATAAGTTATCTAAACTGAAGAAAAATTAAATAACAAATTACATCATCAAATTATCGGGTGCTCTATAACAAAAAATTTTGTTTTTATTGACTAGATAATGTTTTGTTAATGTTTTTTACTGAGTACTTATTAATATGAAAATAACATCTATAAACGATATATCTAATCAAGCAGTTTCTCATAATGCAGCTATTCAAAAAAAAGTAATGCTGCATTCCCAAGATATACCAAATCTTATTTATTTTTCTCAAGCAGAATTTCCTCCAGGAGAAAAAGCGGCAGCACATTTTCATCAAGATATGTGCGAGGTGTTTTTTGTTGAATCAGGTAGGGGTATTATTTACATAGATGGTAAAGAATATACCTTAGAAAAGGGTGTTTGTGTAGTAGTAGAAATAGGAGAAGTTCACGAACTTATTAATAATAGTTCTGAGAATTTAATTATTACTTATTTTGGTGTAAAGGTAACATAATAAAATTTGCAATATATAATTATCTTAAATAAGAATGAGTTAAGTAGAACGTTTGCATTTATTTCTAATGCTATACCGGGTTTTTTGAAAAAATCTGGGTTATTTCTAATCATCAATTTTTTTGTAATCATCAAAACCCGAATTAATTTCATTTTACCTAATTGTTTCAACCTTAATTGAAGTCCCTATCACCCTACCCTAATTCGTTGCTATGCCCTACCGATTTTATCGATAATTTCTTGTAACTGTTGATTATCTATTTTTCCCTGTAAATTTCGGGGGATATTTTCCACTGGTAGCCAATATTTAGGTTGTTTAAATTTACTTAATTTTTCGGCAATAGCTGTTTTTAATATAAATTCTGAAACTGTTGCAGATGAGGGAACATAAATAGCAGTTACAGCTTGTCCCCAATGGCGATCGGGTAAGCCAATTACACAAACATCTGTAACTAAATTTGTAGATAAAATTGCGGCTTCTATTTCTCCTGGAAAGACATTTTCACCGCCGGTAATAATTTTATTGCTATTACGTCCAATTATATATAAATAACCATTGTTATCTAAAAATCCTATATCATCGGTGGTAAAATAGGAATTAGCAAATAATTCTGGATAATAACCCAGGGCAAGAGATTTAGCGGCAATGGTAATAATTCCTGGTTGATTTTTATTTAATATTTCTCCTTGGGAATTGCGAATAGTTAAAGTTGCATGGGGTAAAATTTGACCGCAACTATTATTACCTGCGAGAAAATCATCTGGTTTGAGGGTGACAATTTGTGAGGCAGTTTCTGTCATGCCGTAGGTAAGGGCTAGGGGAATGCGATCGCGCCTTGCTGTTGCCAAAAGTTCCTGCCAAGCTGGTGCCCCACCAAGTAAAACTGTGGCAAAATTAGATAACCATTTAGTTAATTTTGGATTTTGTAAAATTCGTTGTAATTGGGTAGGAACTAAAGATATAAAAAATTTATTTAATTCTGGGTTGCTAATTAGGGATTTATAAATATTTTCTTGATATTCTAAGGTTTTAAATGGTATAATTATTATTGTTCCAGCAGTAATAAAAGAACGTATAAATTGCATTAAACCACTGACATGATAAAGGGGTAAAACGCAAAAAGAATAAATTTGAGATAATTGAAAATATTGTTTAAATCCTGCTACAGATGCTAATAATGTTTCCCAAGTATGGATAGTAAATTTAATTTGTCCTGATGTGCCGCCGGTGGGAATAGCGATAAAATTATTAAAATTATGAAAATGATTAAGGGAAAATTTAGGATAAGTTTTAGGATAAGTAATAGCTGAATAATTAATTATATCTATACTGTTTATTTCTCCCCAAATGATATCAGGTTGTATTAAATTAAAAACCTGTTGCCATTCTTGTTGTACCCAGTGGGGATTACCTAGAAAAATTGGACATTCAGCGCTAATAGCAGCGATGAAACTAGCAATAAATTTTACTGGGTCTGATTCTACTAATAATATTGTTGGTTTATTATCTTTAATTTGAGTAAATAATTCCTCGGCTATGGCAGTAATTTTATAGTTATCATAACCTATTATCCAGTTATCATTAAGGCGATGTTTAAGATAATTTAAAGGGGATTCCATATTTTTTCTAACCAGGTTTCATTATCTTCTTTAAACCAATGATTGATACCAAAACCTACTGCTTTATTTTCTGACTGAATTTCTGCGGCTAGATTTAGTGCAGCATTTCTAGCGATCGCGGTTTCAAAAACAGAAGAAAACACAGATTCGATCGTGTAATTTTGGCAGAATTGACGCAACTGGGAAGGAAAGCCAGCAATAGCAGGTTTAATCACAAAAATTCCCCGCCATCCCTGGTGATAACAAGCGTGTATTTGCGGCAAAGTAGCAACAGATTCATCTAAAGCAATGGGGGTAGAATATTGTTTATTTAAAGCTAAAACATTGGCAAATTGATTAATAGGTAAAGGTTGTTCTATATATTCAATTATATCAACATTTTCGCAAATTTCCAGCCATTGTTTAGCAGTTTCCCAAGTTAATCCGCCATTAGCATCTAAACGTAATTTTGCTAATTTTGGCAAGGCTTGGATTAATTGTTTAAAAATTGCTATTTCTTGTTGAATTGGAGCAACACCTATTTTCCATTTAAAGGTAGAATATCCTTGTTTCCAGAGATTTTGCCATGTTTGTAAAGCACTTTCTTTTGCTGGCAATAAGGCACTATATTTAAGTTGAATAGGTAAAGATGAGCCACTTAAACCCAAGAGGGCAGACTCAAAACCAAATTGACAAGCAGGAAGATGGGAAGGTATAGAATAGATAATTTCCGCAGTAATTGTAGTTGGTAATTGGCGACAAAACTTTAAGGCTTCTGCTAAAGTTTCGGAACCAAACCAACTAATAGGAGCAATTTCGCCCCAAGTTACAGCACCGGTGTTATCTTGCAGACGTAAAATGATACCTTCCCGAATATTCCAAGTGCCGTGATTTGTTTGTAAAGGGCGGTTAAATTGACGCTGATAAGGGCGAAAATCGAATTGGTAAAGCATGGTTTAACAGGTAAAATTAGGTTATAATTAGTGTATAATTAAACCTAATCCTAATAGTAATCCACTCCAAAAATGCAAGTTTACTGCGATAAATTTGCAGTTACTTACTTTGTCTGGTATATCGTGATAGTTATTAACATGACGGCATAATTGCAGGGCAAAGGGTAAGCTGATAAAAATTAGTAACGTCCAGAGGGGGAAAATTTTAAAGATAATAAATACAACGGTAAGGGCGTAAATACTGCCACTAAACCAAGTTAATAATTCTGCACCTTTTTTAGTGCCAATGCGAACTATGGGGGAAAGTTTACCGGCAGCGAGGTCATCGGCTACTTGATGAAAGTGGGAGCAAAATAATATTAAGCTGGTGGTAATTCCAACTATGATGGCGGGGGCTAAACTACTTAATGACCAAGCCTGGGTTTGACTGTAATAAGCGGCAGCAACGGCTAGGGGACCAAAGGTAAAGAAACAAATAATTTCTCCTAAACCTTGATATCCGAAACGAAAGGGGGGGCCTTGATAGGTATAGCCAAGGGCACAACAGAGAAGTATTAAGCCGAGGACTGCGGGATCTTGTTGCCAGTAAGCGATGGCAAATATTCCCAAAATACCCAGGGTTAAAAATAGATTTGCTATCCAAAAAACTAGGGTTTTATTGCCTGTTAAATTAACTACGGAATGGGCTTTATTGATATCTATTCCAGTTTCGGAATCAAATACATCATTGCTAAGATTTAACCAAGCAATAATTAAAATAGCTGCTATTAAAAATGTGGAAAATATGCGGCTATCAAGTGTTTGTGTTTGTGCCACTGCTAGGGCTGTTCCTGCCCAAATTGGGATAATGGCCACGCTATACATTGGTGGTTTGATAGCTGCTAACCATAATTTATTTTTGTTATTAGCGGGTGTGTTACCCGAATTTTGGGAAGTTGTGGTCATTTGGCCTTATAAATTTAGTTCTGACAATTTGTGATTTTACGATTTCTGGGTAATGCTAGGCTAGTATGTCCCTTGGCAAAAATTTCTTTTTCTTTACAACTGTTAACAATTAAGCGGCTAATTTGGTATGCTTAACGTCCCCTAAGATTGTATGCTGCTATATATAAAAACGATAGTTAGGTATTTTAGTTGTGAAATATTGAAAAAATGTGCTATTTCTAGCTATGAAGGATTTACCGATCCGACATCAGAGCATTAATTTTGAAAAATCTGCTATCTTTTCTTCCATGCCAGTTATAAATTATTATTCGGATAATCTTTTGCTCGATCGTCATAGTTTGCATCTATTTCTTTTATCTTGTCAGCAAACATCTATAGAAAAACAACAAAAATTAGTTGTTAGTATTTCTTGGGAAATGCAAACATTAGAACCATTAGCGGTAATGGAGGCGATCGCGAAACCAAATCAACTATATTTTTACTTTGAGAAACCCGATCAAGGAGAAGCTATTGCCGCGATCGATACAGTTATGCAGTTAAATATCGCTGGTCCGCAAAGATTCGATCGGGCTAGAGATTTTATTCATTCTTGCCTGACTAATACAATTACTAGCGGCGCTATTTATCTGCCTTTAGCTGGTCCGCACTTTTTTTGTAGTTTTCCTTTTTTTAGCGATCGCCTTCCCGATAATATACCTTTTCCCACTGCCACTATATTTTTACCGCGTTGGCAAGTTTCCCTAAGAAAACATAACTGTGTTTTTGTAGCTAATTTAGTCATTCATGCCGCTAGTAATATACCCAGATTATCAGAAACTATCTGGAATGTATTTTGCCAAGCCAATTTATGCCAAAATATTATATTAAATGGTGTTAAAAAACAAAATTTTACATACAAACAAAACCATCAATCAGAACAATTTACCAGATCTGTACAAGCCGCTTTAAAATCTATAGAAAATAACCAATATAGCAAAATAGTTTTAGCCCATGCCATTGATGTAATTTCTGAAAATAAATTTAATATCGTTCATTCCTTAAATCAATTACGAAAAATACATCGAGATTGTTATATTTTTGCTACCAGTAATGGCAAAGGACAAAACTTTATTGGTGCTAGTCCTGAACGTTTAGTCACCTTGCACGATCGCTTTATAGAAACTGATGCCTTAGCGGGTTCTGCACCACGAGGAAAAACCCCCACAGAAGATAAAAATTTAGCCAATAATTTAATTAGTGATGAAAAAGAAAGAAGAGAACATCAAGTTGTAATTGATTTTATTGTCCAACGTCTTTCTCGCTTAGGTATAACGCCACATTTATCACCGCCAAGTTTGCGGCAACTTTCTAATATTCAGCATTTATGGACACCAATACTTGCTCAAGTTCCCCCTAATGTGCATTTATTAGAAATATTAGCAGAATTACATCCTACTCCTGCTGTAGCTGGAGTTCCCCGCGATATTGCCTGTCAGGAAATCCGCCGTTATGAAAGTTTTGAACGTTCTTTATATGCGGCACCTTTAGGATGGGTAGATGCACAAGGAAACGGTGAGTTTATCGTCGGTATTCGTTCCGCAATTATTGATGGATGTACTGCTAGACTTTATGCCGGGGCTGGTATTGTTTCCGGGTCTGATCCTCATAAAGAATTAACAGAAATTCAATTAAAATTACAAGCACTGTTAAAAGCTTTGGTATAGTTATTTAGAGAAATACTTCAAAATTTAAAAGCTAACTATGATTGATTTTTGTAATACTAATTCTATTTGGTCTTCTATTTTAGTAGAAACTTTAATTCGGTTGGGATTAACTACAGTAATTATTTGTCCGGGTTCTCGATCGACTCCTTTAACTGTTGCGTTTACTAGGAATAAAAAAGTAACAGCTATTCCCGTTTTAGATGAAAGATCCGCCGCTTTTTTTGCCTTGGGAATAGCCAAAAAATCTGGTTTACCAGTGGCATTAGTTTGTACTTCTGGTACTGCTGGGGCTAATTTTTATCCGGCTATAATTGAAGCTAGAGAAAGTCGAGTACCTTTATTAATTTTAACAGCCGATCGCCCTTCAGAATTGCGTGATTGTCATTCTGGACAAACAATTGACCAAGTAAAATTATATGGAAATTATCCAAATTGGCAAACAGAATTAGCTGTACCTTCCCTAGAAATAGAAATGCTAAATTATCTGCGCCAAACTATTATTTATGCTTGGGAAAAATCCTTATTTCCTGTTGCTGGGGCAGTACATATTAATTTACCTTTTCGTGACCCCTTGGCACCTATTCCCCAGCCAGAAGCAGAAGCTTTAGCATTAAAGTTTTCCCTAGATGATTTTTGGGCTGGTATGGGGGAAAATATTAATTATAAAATAGATAATAATATAGATTTAAATTATCATATAAATAAATGGAAAAAAACTCAAAAAGGAATTATTATCGCTGGAGTTGCCCAACCTCATTTAGCTAAAGAATATTGTCAGGCGATCGCTACCCTTTCCCAAGCTTTAAAATGGCCTGTGTTAGCAGAAGGATTATCACCTATACGCAACTATTCCCAACTAAATCCTTATTTAATATCCACCTATGATATAATTTTACGTTACCAAGAATTAACCCAAAAATTACCCCCAGAAATAGTAATACAAATTGGTGATTTTCCCACCAGTAAACAACTGAGAAACTGGTTAACATCTGCTCAAATTCACCGTTGGATAATAGACCCTACTTATCAAAATCTCGACCCTTTACACGGTAAAACCACTCATTTAAGAATTTCCATAGAAAACCTATCAGAAAAAATCTCATCCCCAGAAAATCTCCATCATATTACTAACCCATATCTGCAACTATGGCTAAATACCGAAACCAAAATTAAACAAACCATTGCAAAAACAATGGCATCCATAGAAAATATTATTGAACCTAAAATATCTTGGTTAATTTCCCAAATTTTACCGC
>CAWUOF010000070.1:0-11901 GCA_963923765.1 uncultured bacterium
AGATTGGTAATATGTTGCTCAGTATGCAAGTAAATGGTATCAATCGGTTTAAAATTTTTGGTCGTTTAAACGATTTAAATTATCCCGAATGGCAAGGAACGTATAAAATTTATTCTAATCGTACTCAAAATCATATAAATAAACAACAATATATACAAGAAAGTAAGGAATTAAATATAGAGACTGTGAAAAGTAATATAGCTGAAAATAATTTTAAGATATTTAAACATCATCGCATAAGGTTAGACTTACAAATCATGCCCATAAAAATAATCTTAGCTTTTACGGGTAGCTTTAGCTTTTTCGCTGGGTTATCTATATTGCTAAAAGCAGTTAATACGGGAGAACAAATATTAGGTTCGATCGTCCTATTAATTGCTGCTGTTTTAGTTGTAGGCTTGGCAATAGTCCACGCGATCGATATTTTCAGACAAGAAATAAACGCTAAAAATTAAGCAGCTAAATTATTAAATAAATTCAGGAGGTGATCATAAACAATTAAAATTTTATTACTTTTTCCTACTAATATTAACTATGGCACAAGCTTTAATTGCATTGGGCAGCAACTTGGGGGACTCCCGCGCCATTCTGGAAGCTGCGATCGAGACTTTAAACAAAAAACCCGGTATCCAAGTTAAAACACATTCTAGTTGGTATGAAACCCCCCCATTAGGACCACCACAACCTAATTATCTCAATGGCTGTGCTTTATTAGAAACAGAAATTACCCCAGAAGAATTATTAACAACTCTCCTGGAAATAGAAAGAGAATTTGGTCGAGTCAGGCGAGAAAAATGGGGGCCAAGAATCATCGACTTAGATTTACTATTGTTTGATAACTTAATTCAACAAACACCCCAACTACAAGTGCCCCATCCCCAAATGCGACAACGGGCTTTTGTAATGATTCCTTTAGCAGAAATTGTCCCCAATTGGATAGATCCCATAACTGGCAAAACAATTGCCGAACTTGCTAAAAATATAGATACTACTGGAATCAATAAGTTATAGTAAAATATCAAAGTTATAACGACTTAACATAGGTTTAACTATGGCACTGACACTAAAAGTCCCGTCAATGGTTTGTGAAGGTTGTGCAGAAACTATTACTAAAGCTGTTAAAACAGTAGATTCATCTGCTAATGTTAGCGTTGATTTACCCAGTAAAATTGTCACCTTAGAATCTTCTAGTTCCGAAGAATCATTAACCCAAGCTATTATTGCTACTGGCCATACAGTAGAATAATTAAATTATTCGAGTTTTGAGGGGTTATTTACCTCAAAACTCATCCCCTAAAAAAATTTACCATGACTATTGGAAACGAACCACCTCAACTCATAAAACATCGCCTATCTTATTCTGGTAGAAAATTTGGCTTTGATGTCAATCATCTCCGCCTTCCTAACGGATCTGAAGGTGACTGGGAATGTATTCGCCACCCTGGGGGGGCTTTAGCAGTTCCTGTTACCCCAGACGGCCAATTAGTATTATTAAGACAATATCGTTTTGCCGCCCAAGGGCGTCTTTTAGAATTCCCCGCAGGCACCATAGAATATGATGAAGATCCAGAGGATACTATTAAGCGTGAAATAGAAGAAGAAACAGGATATCGCGCCTATTCTTGGCATAAACTAGGGGAATTTTTCCTTGCCCCTGGTTATTCTGATGAAATTATTTACGCTTTTCTCGCTTTAGACTTGGAAAAATTAGAAATGCCTCCCCATCAAGATGATGATGAAGATATGGAGACCATTTTATTTACTCCCCAAGAATTAGAACAAGCGATTTTAGCAGGGGAACCTGTAGATGCTAAATCTATTTCTAGCTTTTTTTTAGCGCGTCCTTTTTTAAACTTCTAATCTTTGGCGGAGGCTTGGGTTATGAATTTCCCTCAACAGTTTATAATAATAATTTCTCTAGTTATTATAATTGTGCGGGCTGTTATTGCCGAAGCTTCCCCTAGAGAAATTCGGAAAATATCCCAGTTAATTAATGAAGAATACCAATGTTATACAAATATTGCTTTAATTCCAGGAGGATATACCCTATCATTTAATATTAATCCTTGGCAAACTTATCAAAATAATTTATCTATTGTGGTAAAGATTTCTGAACCAGGAAATGATATTAGACCTAATATTGTTATGGCTAATTTTGTGCAACAAGGCCGGACAGGAAAACAATTTTTAGGTTTTTATCGGCATAGAAAATTAGAAATATTTTTAGCTAGGGAAGGTGGAATAGATGTAAAATTAGATGGTCGATCGAATTTTCTAAATTGTCGCAGCTATGATGATAGTATATTAACACCTGGAAATTAAAAAAATTCTTATTTAATAGTTAATATTTGTTAATAGCGATCGATTATTCTTATTTATAGTTTTTAATTAATCAATAAGGCAAGAGCAGATTTATTTATATTATCCTATGTTTAAGAATGATTTATGTAGGGGCGGGTTAAAATATTAATTTTAGGATAATTCGATAATACTAATAAACCCGCCCTTCTTTACGTGACAGATTTGCTGCACAATTATTATCAATCTGTCCCTGATAATCAAATTTTCCCTGTCTTGATAAAATAGCCCTGCTTGTAACCTTATTCCCTATCTAACTCGCCAATTCATCGAGAATAGTAAATCTAACGTGATTGATAGCTAAATCACCAATAGAAATTTCATCTTTATTTACTGGCATTCCTCGACTTTTTAAGGTTTCAAAAGATATTCCCTTGGCAATTTCAACATGATTCCAAGGTAAACCCATAAAAAATCGGGTGGGATAAGGGCCGTATTCTTGAATATCATCAGGATTTGATTCCATTGGTATCCAACCAATATCGGGTACATAAAATTCTAACCAAACATGGTTAAAATCTGGTTGTAAAGGTACTCCTTTTAATTCTGGATTTGCAGGACATTTATAACGTCCTACTGTACGAGTAGCGATGCCATTTAAACGAGTTAAAGCGAGTAATACTCCGACATATTCTCCACAGGAACCAACACCTCTATCTAAAACTATATCTGGGGTGTCTATTTGGGGTTTAATTCCATAGGAAAGCTTATCATAAACATAATTACGAATACTGAGCATTTTTCGGAGAAAGTTGGTTTCTCGGCCAATGGCTTCTTGGGCAGCATTAATGATGATTTCGGTATTCATTGCTAATTCATCATCATCTACTAAATAACGATTTTTTATTTGGGGAGAAAGTTCGGGAATGTGTTCTAATTCTCTGGGAGTAAGTTGATATTTAATGCCTCGTACTTCTAATAGGGCTTTCCATCCAAATATATGTTGTTCGTTGGGTTGGAGAGAGGGAAATTTAAATACGGCTACTCTTTGTCCATCGATGGTTTCTTCTGTAAAAGGTTTACCTATTGCTTCTACTTTTCGGACTTTTTGCCGATCGCTTTCGGCGGGTAAAGCAATACGCCATTCCACCTCTTCTAAATGTATTTCTTCTAAGGGAGAAAGTTCTTCTATATAAGACATTTCTATGAGATAACCATTAGAAACAGCGTAATTGGCGTTATGGTTGTAGTGAAAGTATAGAGGATGAATAAAAGTTCGATCGCGCCAGGTTAATTGATGAGAAGGTGTAGAATTAGGGTCATCACGTATATAAGGTTCTTCCCCAGAATATGCAACATATAACTTTTTTTCTCCTGTTTTTCGATCGGTATGAAAAGCTAACCCTGTGGGAAATTCAAAGGGGGTAAGTACACTAAAATTAATTTCTCCTGTACCGCGATCGAGGCAATAAACTGTTTGTTCCGTATGATCACAAACCCATAATTCCTCTTCTTTTACAGTTAAATTTTCTATTCCTATCCCTGGTGCATAAAAATAGGTAATGTCTCGACCTGTAGCTTTTTCAAATATTTCTATTTTTCCGTTTTTCTGAGAACTTACATATACTGTATTATCCCACACTGCTATGCCATCGGCACTATAGGGTAAGCTAGTAAAATAATAAGGATTTAAGTCTTGTAAAGAACAATAGTAAATGTTTTCGTCGCGGGTAAACCACAGGGTATTTTCCCAGATAGCTAAACCTGTAACACCTATAAAATCATTGACTCGATTCGGATTAAGAATTGTAGTATTATCGTTAGTAGGATCGATTTCTAATAAATGTCCTCTGACTGAATCTATGGCAATTAGTCTATCTCCGCTAAAAGCAATACCATGTATTGCATAAACTCCTATTGGTCTAATTGTCCGTAATACATGATTAGATTTTGCATGGGCAATAGATGATTCAAAATTCATCGCAAATACCACTTTACTTTTTAATGTTACACATTGTTGACAAGAGAGTTTATCAAAACAAAGACCTGGTTTTGTCGTTGATAAACACACCCCCATAAATTAGTTTATATCATCTCAAAAATACAAGGCTATAGAATAAAAATTGCATAATTTAAGCTTTATATAATAATAGAGGTATTTACCAGACCAATTTGGCGAGAAAAAAATCGTGGCAATATCCCTACTCCTAAATTTTTTTCTTTATACACAAAAAAATTAATAAATTTACATATATGCTTAGGAGTGGTTATGTAGAATGTATGCATTTGGGCCTTCTCTGGTGAAATAATTCGGTAATGTTCTCTTAATATAGAGATTTAACTTTGTCTATCCCTGGGCTATCCTGATCAATATTTAGCAAAATATAGAGATAATGATTAAAAAAATAGTCAATCGCCATAAAATAAACAATTTGAATCAATCATAGCTTGTCTAAATAGTAGAAATCAGCAGTTAGAAGGATATACAAGAGGTTTTTACTCTTTTTAAGCGTTTTTTGGCAAAAAATACCTAAAAAACCAGAAAATTAGAATACAATTTTTTTCTTTATTAAAACGTAACAAAATTATCTAATTAACTTTATTTTAGTGTCTTTACGAAATGGACTAAAATAATTTATGATATCTTTTAGTAAGAATATGGTGTGTAAACATCAAAATCTACTATTTCTGTAATAGTTCCTGCCCCATCAGGGCTATTTCCGGAAAAATTATCTAGGCCAGTGAAATTTTTAGGGATCAGCATTAAATAACTGACAAGATAATATTTCTTGCTTGCATCTGTTCCCGGAAACTTATTGATATTTTCTCGATCAGCAGGAATGGCCGGTTACATTAGGTTGTCGTTGATTGCTTGTAATTTATATCACAACAAAAGGTAAATTTATGGCACGGAAAAATTCTATCCTATATGCGATACCTATTTCCGCTATTTTACTGCTAGAAGTAGGTATGCCTGCTCGCTTATCAAGTATAGCAACGGCAGCACCAGAAAATACTAATAACCAAGTTGTAAGGGGCAGTTGGAATGAATTTGAACCTCCAGGAAATGGCGCCCCTGGACGTAGAGAACCAGGAGGAACTCGTGGCCCAAGCAATAGCAAAGAGATTGGTTTAACTGCGTTGATGCCAGAGAAAAATACATCATTGACGGTATCACAATATCCAAGCTTTTTGTTCTATGTACCAGAAATGAATCCCCAAACAACGGTGGAATTCGTAATGTATGAATATGTTAATGATGGCACGGATAAGGAAGTATATAAAACCTTATTCAAAACCACAGGGAAGCCAGGAATTATCAGCCTAAATTTGCCAGATAAAGCTAATTTTAAGCCATTAGAAATTGGGAAAAATTATCGTTGGTACTTTTCAGTAATTGTCAATCCTAGCGATCGAGCCGCAGATCAAGTCGTAGAAGGTTGGGTCAAACGAGTAGCTAAAAACGCAAATTTGGAAAATGAATTGAAAACAGCATCCGGTCTTGCGGTAGCAAAGGCTTATAGAGAAACTGGGGTGTGGCAAGATACTATAGCAACTTTAGCAGATTTACGGCGCGATAATCCTAGCGATATGGCTATAGCCAAGGAGTGGAATGAAGTGTTAAAATCTGTTGAGCTAGAAAAAATCGCGCAAGCTCCGATTATGGACAAAATAGCTATAGAAAAATAATAGCTATTAATCTAGTCAAAAATAACTTATCCAAACCATCATTTTAATAACGAATTCTATTATGCCTTGGAAAAAAGCTCGTATTTGTCTTTTCCCCTTAACACTAGCCCTGTCTATGGGGCTAGTAATATTTCCTCGATCGCCATTTTCTCTCCCAGCACAGGCAGCAGACACTAACACCAATAATAGTAATAACAAACTAGGTGGAAAGTGGAATGGCTACGAACCACCCGACCTGGGGACTCCAGGGCGCTTGGAGGGAGGGGGTACACGGGGTATTTGTATAACTGATTCTTCAGATCAATTAACAGCTTTACTACCAGAAACTAGCGCAGCTTTAACTGTTTCTGAATATCCCAGTTTCTTGGTCTACGTGCCGAAAAATTATGCTGAAAAAGAAGTAAAATTTACCCTGGTGAAACAAAATGGAGATGGTAAAGATGAACAGGTTTATGATACTAAGTTAACCACACCATCCCAGTCAGGCATTATTCAAGTTAGTTTACCAAAAAATGCCAAAGTTCAACCCTTAGAAATTGGTAAAAATTATTATTGGTCTTTTTCAGTTATCTGTAACCATGACAAACGGGAACAAGATCGGGTAGTAACTGGTTGGGTAAAAAGAATAGAAAATAAAATAACAGCAAAATCAGCAGATGAAAGGCTAAGGGCATACCAAAATCAAGCCTTATGGTACGATACCTTAGATACTCTAGTTGAAAAACGTAATCAACAGCCAGACAACCCAAAAATTGTGGCTGAATGGGAAAATGTGTTAAGGGAAGTCAAACTTGATCGAATTATTAATAAACCTTTACTTCCTTAATATCAAATTAGCCAAGTTATTTTAAAACTTGGTAAAATTATTGATAATTGGATAAGCTGTTTAATATTTATTGCAGCATTTTCATACCATAATTAGGGGTGCTTCATAAATTAAAATAATTACAGGTTTTCTGTTTATTTCCTGAAGCATCCTAACCCAAAAATGAGCAAAGTAAATGCTGGGTAAATATAAACAGCTTATGAGCAAAGAAAACCAGCATAAAGCTAATTGCTAATAGTTCCGAAAAATAGACTATTATTAAGATATAATAAAATGGCGTTAACAAAATCAACAATGTTAGAAATAGGGACAAAAGCCCCAGAGTTTCAATTACCAGATGTAGTATCAAAGCAGATAATTTCCTTAGATACTTTTGCAGGGAAAAAAGCTTTACTGGTAATGTTTATATGTCGCCATTGTCCGTTTGTTAAACATATTCAAGTAGAATTAAGTCAGTTAGGAAAAGATTATCTGAACAAAAATATAGGAATAGTAGCTATTAGTGCTAATGATGTAGATAACTATCCCGAAGATGCGCCCGATCGCCTGCAATTGATGGCAGAAGAATTAGATTTTACATTTCCTCTGTGCTATGATGAAACCCAGGAAACAGCCAAAAATTATACCGCAGCCTGTACCCCAGATTTTTTCCTATTTGATAGCGATCGCCTATTGATATATCGTGGACAACTAGATGATAGCCGCCCCAGTAATAATAAACCCGTCACAGGCAAAGATTTACGAACAGCATTAGATAATATATTAGCAGACAAACCCATAGATTTACAACAATTACCTAGTATTGGGTGTAACATCAAATGGAAACCAGGAAATGCTCCCAAATATTAAGAAATTTAAGGCAAAAAATATAGTTATTTTAGTTAAGCATAGCTGAAATTATTTAGATGTATCACAATTTTTTGCTATTTTATTAAAAAGCAAAAAATCAAGAGGTTAATTGTGAAAATTGGATTTTTGGGCACCGGCTTAATGGGGCTGCCAATGGCAAAAAGATTAATCAATGCTAATATTCCTGTCATAGCATATAATCGCACAACATCAAAATTACAACCCTTGCAAGAAATGGGTGCAGAAATAACTACAGAAGCAGCGGCAGCGATAAAAAATAGTGAAGGTATAATTTTAATGCTGAGTAATGCCGCAGCGATCGAAGAAGTATTATTATCTCCTAATAGCAAGCTAGAATTACAAGGCAAAACAATTATACAAATGGGTACAATTTCACCATCCCAAAGTATTAGTATTAGTAAAAAAATTATGGCCTGTGGTGGTGAATATTTAGAAGCGCCAGTTTTAGGTAGTATTCCAGAAGCAGAAACGGGAAAATTAATAGTTATGGTAGGAGGAAATAGCCAACAGTTTGAAAAATGGCGAATTTTGCTAAAAAATTTCAGCCCAGATCCGTTATTTATTGGTGAAATAGGCACGGCTGCGGCTTTAAAATTAGCCTTAAATCAATTAATTTCTGCCCTGACAAGTGGCTTTGCTTTAAGTTTAGGCTTAGTGCAACGTCAAGGAGTTAATGTAGAATTATTTATGCAAATATTAAGGCAAAGTGCTTTATATGCGCCGACTTTTGATAAAAAATTATCACGAATGCTCGATCGCAATTATGCTAATCCTAACTTTCCTAGCAAACATTTGCTAAAAGATACTAAACTATTTATCGATGAAGCCAAATTATCTGGATTAAATACTAGCAGTAGTGAAGGCGTATTACAAATTTTAGAAATGGCTGTTAAAATGAATTTAGCAGATGGTGATTATTCGGCTTTATTTTCAGCTATTAATCCAGAGGATACAAGAACAAAAGATAGTTAGTTAATATAGAATGATTAGGGGTAAATATAGTTAATTTTTGGCTGATTTTTATGGGTTTCTAAAATAAACTTAGCTTTAGCTGTTATTTATCCCCTATATTAGACATCTCCGAACATTAGAACTAAAATCAGTTATTTTACAGTTATATTCTATAGCTATATTCTATTTTTTTATGTTCGCTTTGCCCCGATATTCTATTTTTAAATATGTCTAATGTATTTTAAATCACATATTACCTGCGATCGCAATCACCAAAAAAAAACATTAAATTTTGTAAACTAAAATTAGATATTTTATGTCGGTTATCCGTTCCCTGTAAATGTTATGACATTAGAACCTATTGAAATTTCTTTAAAACAATTAAAACAGGAACAAGAATTAATACTGAATCAAGTAGATAATGCGATCGCCCTATTTAGCCCATCCCATCACCTAGTGTTATTTAATCGTAAACTAGTAGAAATTTGGGGTGGAGAAACCGAATGGCTACAACAAAAACCCCATGTTGATTTAATTTGCAATAAACTCACAGGTTTAGGCTATTGGCTGCTTCCCCATTGTCAACATTTACAGGAAGCCCTGACTAAAAACAATCCAGAAAACATATCATTTTATATAGAACAAAATAACGGCATTTGCTTGGAAGTTGATACAACAATTACTTCTGATGGCGGCAAATTATTTACATTTCGAGATGTGACTAATTATCAACGTTCCCAAGCAACACTAAAAGCTGAAGTTAGACGCCTAAGATTTCTTTTAGGACTAACAGAATTATTACAAACATCCGGTGATATACAAGAAATTGGTAAATTTGCCCTTTCCTATTTAGTGCAGGCAATGGATGCGGCATTTGGAGATGTAAAAGTTATTACTGGAGAGGGTAAACAACGCTGGGCGGGAGCAATTACTAATCAAATTTCCTCACAATTTCTGGCAATTTATGGAGAACCAGTAATTGCAGAAATGCAGGCTGTTCTCAATCAAGGTATTCCCTACGGAAAAGGGTTACTTTGGCAAGTTGTAGAAACAGGAAAACCTCTATTTATTCAAGATTATTATAAAAATCACCAGGCACTAGAAGGATTTCGCCATCCCGGAATTGGTCAAATTGGTATTTTTCCCATACCTGCTACTAATGGTAATATTATCGGTGTTCTTACCCTAGAATCTCGCACTTTAAAAAAACTTCAGGAAGCACCACAACAAGATATGTTAATGGCTGCTTGTCGCACATTAGGAGTAGCAATAGAAAGGGCAGAATCTCAAGAAAACTTGCGCCGTATTAATGAAGAATTAGAACGTGCTTCGCAATTAAAATCAGAGTTTCTGGCTTCTATGTCCCATGAACTACGTACACCTTTAAATAGTATTCTCGGATTTTCTGATTTATTATTAAGACAAACAGCCGGTACTCTGACTAATAGGCAAATTAGTCATGTAACAGCGATCGAAAAAAGCGGTCAACATTTATTACAACTAATTAATGATATTCTAGATCTTTCCAAAATAGAAGCCGGCAAAACCGAATTAGAATTGCAATCAGTTTTTGTTCACGAAATGCTTACCGACTGCTTAAAAATGATTCAAGCTAGGGCAGAGAAAAAACGGTTAGCCTTATCTTTAGAATTAGATTATCGCATCAAACAAGTAGTTTTTGACGAAAGAAGAGTACGGCAAATAGTAATTAATTTATTATCCAATGCAGTTAAATTTACTCCTGAAGGTGGACAAATTAAACTGAGTGGTAGATTGGAATATGGCAGTAAAATAGCTGAGGATTATCGCCCTGATAGTTCCACAATTAATTCTACTACTCCTTATTTATGTTTAGAGGCGATCGACTCTGGTATAGGCATTCCAGAAAATAAATTACACTTGTTATTTCGGCCTTTTCAACAAATAGATAGTTCCCTGAGTCGTCATCACGAAGGTACAGGCTTAGGATTAGCCTTAACTAAACGTTTAGCAGAATTACATGGAGGCACAGTTTCTTGTCAATCTGTTGTCGGTCAAGGTAGTATATTTCGAGTTTGGTTGCCTTTAACTGAAACAGTTAAATCAGCAACTACACAACCAACAATAAATTATCAAAATCGAATAAATACATCTTTATATAATAACAATCAAGAGCAATTTAATGGAAAGCGCATTTTAGTAGTTGAAGATCAAACAGATAATCAAATGTTGATTTTGGAAGTATTAGAATCAGAAGGTTATCAAGTAGAATTGATTTGTGATGGACAAACTATGTTAGAAATGATTTATTCACCAATGGTAAAAAAGGAAATGTTACCGGATATGATTTTAATGGATGTGCAATTACCTAAAGTAGATGGATTTGAATTAATACGGCAACTAAAAGCTCATACTTTATGGAAAAATGTGCCTGTGATAGCTGTAACAGCTATGGCAATGTCGGGAGATCGCGATCGCTGTCTACAAGCTGGCGCTGATGCCTATTTAAGTAAACCTTTAAATTTTAAATTATTAATTTCTACATTACAAATGCTATGCTAATTTGAATAAATCCCAGTATATACATTTGGAAATTATTGGCAAGGTTTCTTATATATACTATTGGGCCTTATATATAATCTATTTAACCTTAAAAATTTTTATCATTATTAAATAAAAATTTGACTTTTAGATTTTTTGGCTGAAGTAAGTTATAATAGACGGTTTAATATAGTAAATAGGTGATAAATAATCAAAAATATACAGGGGCATCTTCAAGTTAAAATTTCTCTAATAGAGAAATTAAATTGTAGCTTATATAGTTGATAAGTATAATATACCAATTATGATAATTGTTTAGCTGTTATCACAAAATAAGCATTATTAAAACAATTTAAAATACAAGTAAATTACCAATACTTCTAATATAGAAGCTTGAGGATATGTCCAACAAACAATCATGCATTTTGCTCGTTGATGATGAACTCATGAATTTAATTTTATTGGAAGAATTATTACAATCCCAAGGATATGTAACTATTACTGCTACAGAGGGGAATCAAGCCTTAGAAATGGCTGATAGACATCAACCTGATTTAATTTTGCTAGATGTAATGATGCCAGAAATGAATGGGTTTGAAGTTTGCCAAAAACTGCGATCGAATGTCAAATTACAAACAATACCAATAATATTTATTACCGCTTTAAATGACGATAAAACCCGGATACGTGGCTTAGAAATGATGGGAGATGACTATTTTACTAAACCAATAAAAAGTGATTTACTT
>CAWUOF010000071.1:0-11856 GCA_963923765.1 uncultured bacterium
AGGAGAGTATAATTAATCATATTTTTATCAGGCGCTAAAGCGCAACAACGTTAGGGATAAATGTATAATTAAAAATATTTCCATCAGGCGCTAAAGCGCAACAACGGGGAGTATAATAATTATGATGTTATTAATAAAAAATCCAGAAGTTTTAGAAAATCGTTTAAAAGAAATTCCCAGAGAACCGGGAGTATATTTAATGCGAGATAATCACGATCGCATACTTTATATAGGTAAATCCAAAAAATTACGATCGCGGGTACGTTCCTATTTTCGTGACCAGCAAAATCTTAGCCCGCGCATTGCGATGATGGTGCAACAAATAGCCGAAATAGAATTTATTGTTACTGACTCAGAAGCCGAAGCTTTAGCATTAGAAGCAAATTTGGTTAAGCAACATCAACCTTATTTTAATGTTTTGCTGAAAGATGATAAAAAATATCCCTATCTTTGCATTACTTGGTCTGAAGAATACCCCCGCATTTTTATTACTCGTAAACGTCGTTTAGATAACAAAAAAGATAGATATTATGGACCTTATACCGATGCCGGGGCATTGCGAACAATGTTAAATTTAGTCAAGCAAATTTTCCCCATTAGACAGCGATCGCAACCTTTATTTAAAGACCGTCCTTGTTTAAACTATGATATTGGTAGATGTGTCGGTGTTTGTCAAAAAATGATTACCGCCGATGAGTATCGCAAAACCATTCAAAAAATAGCCATGATTTTTCAAGGGCGTACTCAGGAATTAATCGAAATTTTATCTAAGCAAATGCAACAAGCAGCCGCAGATTTAAACTTTGAATATGCAGCCAAATTACGCGATCGCATGACAGCTTTAAAATCTTTAACTATACATCAAAAAGTATCCTTACCTAATGATACCATCTCACGAGATGCCATAGCCTTAGCTGCCGATGGTAAAACTGCCTGCATACAACTATTTCAAATTCGCGCCGGTCAATTAGTAGGGAGATTAGCTTTTATAGCTGAAGTTCCTGCCCATAACTTGAGTTTATCTACATCAGAAAAATTAGCAGAAAATCCGATAAATTTATTAGAATTTGGCATAATTTTACAAAAAGTTTGTGAAGAACATTATCAAACCATAGAAGATGTAGAAATACCCACAGAAATTTTAGTACAATATGAATTACCAGAAGAAGAAATGCTGGCAGAATGGTTAAGTAAACGAAAAGGCAAAAAAGTTAGTATTTTAACTCCCCATAAACAAACTAAAGCAGATTTAATAGAAATGGTAGAAAGAAATGCAAACTATGAATTATTACGCAGACAAAAACAGAGCGATGGCAACACCGAAGCCCTACAAGATTTAACAGAAATTCTCGATTTACCAGCCTTACCTCGTCGTTTAGAAGGTTATGATATTTCCCACGTTCAAGGTTCTAATGCCGTCGCTTCCCAAGTAGTATTTATTGATGGCATACCCGCTAAACAATATTATCGCCATTATAAAATTAAAAATCCTCAAGTTACTATAGGTCATTCCGATGATTTTGCCAGTTTAGCGGAAGTTATCGGGCGACGTTTTCGCAAATATGCAGAAAATCCACAACTGCCCAGAAACAATCATACAGATTGGCCAGATTTAGTAATGATAGATGGAGGAAAAGGGCAACTTTCCGCAGTAATTAAAATTTTAACAGAAATGAATTTATTAGCAGATTTACGAGTAATTAGTTTAGCCAAAAAAAGAGAAGAAATATTTTTACCAGGGGAATCTTTACCTTTAGAAACTAATCCGGAACAACCAGGAGTACAATTATTAAGAAGATTACGAGATGAAGCCCATAGATTTGCGATTACATTTCATCGACAACAACGCAACGAAAAATTAACTCGATCGCGTTTAGATGATATTCCCGGCTTAGGTTTTTATCGACAAAAACAATTACTCGCCCATTTTCGATCGATTGATTATATCCGCCTAGCTACCCCCGCACAATTAGCCGAAGTAGCAGGAATAGGCCCAAAACTTGCCCAGGAAATTTATAATTATTTTCATCCCCTTAATTTTGATACTATAGACAACGATGAAACTTAAAAAATCTTGATTAGTCTAAACCTAGACTAGATTTAATAAAACATGGTGTAAATACAAAGAATAGGGAACAGTAATAAATTTAAATGATTTTAGTCATAACAATTAAATTTTTAAGTCATTTTCGCGTATAAATTTTAATATAATCGCAATACTATCTGGCATAATATCTGATAAAGTTTCATTTTTTCTGTATATATTCTAAAAATGCAACCAACCGACCCATCGAAATTTAGCGATCGCGCCTGGGAAGCTATAGTTGAATCTCAACAAGTGGCCCGCCGTTACCAAAATCAAAATCTGGAAGTAGAACATTTAGCGATCGCCCTCATAGAACAACAAGAAATAACCAATACAATTCTAAATCGGGCTGGCATAGTCCCAGAAAAACTATTTCAACAACTTGAATATTTTACCAAACGACAAGCTAAATTAGGCAATATAGATGGATTATATCTAGGCAGAAACCTAGATTTACTATTAGATAAATCAG
Organism: uncultured bacterium; assembly: GCA_963923765.1. Classification (GTDB taxonomy): domain Bacteria; phylum Cyanobacteriota; class Cyanobacteriia; order Cyanobacteriales; family CAWUOF01; genus CAWUOF01. Next base: position 2,559 of record CAWUOF010000071.1, read on the forward strand.
AAACCCTTCGTCAAAATAAACAAGATAGCTGTATAGATATAGAACATTTATTACTAGCGTTAGCAGAAGACGATCGCATCGGGAGAAGAGCCATAAAAAGTTCCCTAGCAGACCTGCGATCGCCCTTTTCCATTCAACAACTTGAAGCCGCCATAAAAATAATCAAAGCCAGCACTCCTCCCCCCAATAATATAACTTCAGACAACACCAAAAAAGAAGAAAATACAACAGATAATCGTTCCTCAGCCTTAGACAAATATGGGCAAGATTTAACCGAACAAGCCAAAGCCGGAAAAATCGACCCCGTTATAGGCAGAGATGAAGAAATCAGAAGAGTAATTCAAGTCTTATCGAGACGACTAAAAAACAACCCCGTATTAATAGGAGAACCAGGGGTAGGAAAAACAGCAATAGCAGAAGCTTTAGCCCAACGTATAGTAAACGGAGATGTACCAGAATCATTAAAAAATCGTCAACTTATCGCCCTAGATATGGGTAGTTTAATCGCAGGGGCAAAATATCGAGGCGACTTTGAAGAAAGACTGCGATCGGTATTACGAGAAGTTACCCAATCAGAAGGCCAAATAGTTTTATTTATTGACGAATTACATACAGTTGTTGGTGCAGGTGGCAATCAAGGAACAATGGATGCAGGAAACCTGCTAAAACCCATGTTAGCCAGGGGAGAAGTACGCTGTATAGGTGCTACCACCTTAGATGAATATCGCAAATATATCGAAAAAGATGCAGCCTTAGAACGCAGATTTCAACAAGTTTTTGTCGATGAACCTAGTGTAGAAAATACTATATCTATATTAAGGGGATTAAAAGAACGTTATGAACTCCATCATGGGGTAAAAATTCGTGATTCTGCCCTCGTTGCTGCTGCCACACTTTCTAGTCGTTATATATCCGATCGTTTCTTACCCGATAAAGCCATTGATTTAGTAGACGAAGCTGCCGCCAAATTAAAAATGGAAATAACTTCTAAGCCATTAGAATTAGAAGGAGTCGATCGACGTTTAATGCAACTAGAAATGGAAAAACTTTCCCTAGAAGCAGAAGACAAAGGCGAAATTCTAGCCGATAAAGCATCTCAAGAACGTTTAGGCAGAATTGAACAAGAAATAGAAGTTTTAAGAATAAGACAACAAAAATTACAAGGACAATGGCAGGGAGAAAAACAATTACTAGACGCGATAAAATCTCTAAAAGAAGAAGAAGAACAACTCAGATTAAAAATTGAACGGGCAGAAAGAATCTATGACTTAAATACAGCCGCCCAATTAAAATATGGCAGACTAGAAACCTTACAACGCGATCGAGAAATAAAAGAAGCACAACTATTAGAAATACAATCGCGGGGATCTACACTTTTACGACAAGAAGTTAGAGAAGCAGATATTGCCGAAATAGTCGCCAAATGGACAGGAATACCAGTTAACCGACTATTAGAATCAGAAAAACAAAAACTCCTACAATTAGAATTACATCTCCATCAAAGAGTTATCGGACAAAGTGAAGCAGTTTCAGCCGTTGCTGCCGCCATTCGACGGGCTAGGGCTGGCATGAAAGATATTAATCGTCCCATTGGTTCTTTTCTATTTATGGGACCTACCGGCGTAGGGAAAACCGAATTAGCTAGAGCATTAGCAGAATTTCTATTTGATTCTGACGATGCTTTAGTCAGACTTGATATGTCTGAATATATGGAAAAACACTCTATTTCCCGACTAATAGGGTCTCCTCCGGGTTATGTCGGCTATGATGAAGGTGGACAGCTTTCGGAAGCTATTCGGCGTCATCCCTATTCAGTAGTACTATTAGATGAAGTTGAAAAAGCCCATCCTGATGTTTTTAATATTTTGCTACAAGTATTAGATGATGGCAGAATTACCGACTCCCAAGGAAAAATAGTTAATTTTTGCAATACCGTTATTGTTATGACTAGCAATATCGGCAGTGATCATATTCTCGACTTAGCAGGAGATGATAGTAAATATAATGAAATGCAGAAGCGAGTAATGGATACTTTGCGAAAACATTTCCGCCCAGAATTTTTAAACCGCATTGATGAACCTATTATATTCCACACCCTCGATCGGGGAGAATTAAGGCAAATAGTCACCTTGCAAATACAACGTATTCAAAAGCTATTAGCCGAACAAAAAATTTCCATCATTATCACTCCTGCTGCCCTCGATCACGTTGTAGAAATAGGTTACGATCCAGTTTACGGTGCCCGCCCCCTCAAGCGAGCAATTCAACGAGAATTAGAAAACCCGATCGCCACCAAAATTCTAGAAAATACCTTCATCGAAGGCGATACAATCGTAGTAGACTGTATCCAAAATCAACTAACTTTTCAGAAAAAAATACCATTATCTCTACCTCCATCAGTAGAGATAGTTAACGAAGAAATAGGACAAGGTGCCTAAATTCACAGAATAATATCTAACTTCTTTACAAGTTAGATACTTTCTGCCTAACTAGCTAATAGCTAAAAAATATGGCAACTGCGCCTCTATACCCTATTGCCTACTAATGTAGTGATATCCGATCTTACTCATGGCAGGCAAACCCCCGAACTAAAACAAGCGCGATCGGGCAAAATCAAACAATGAGAACCCTTACCATAAATTACCCGTAAAAATGACCATGCTGGAACAAGGTACTATCACTATTCACAGTGAAAATATATTCCCTATCATCAAAAAATCCCTATACTCAGACCATGAAATATTCTTGCGGGAACTTATATCAAACGCCGTAGACGCCATTTCCAAGCTGAAAATGGTATCATATTCTGGCGAATTTAGCGGCGACGTGAATTCCCCAGAAATCACTATCACCATTGACAAAGAGAAAAAAACCCTAGCTATTGCCGACAACGGCATCGGCATGACAGCAGAAGAAGTAAAAAAATATATTAACCAAGTAGCTTTTTCTAGCGCAGAAGATTTTATCGAAAAATATCAAGCCGCCGGAGATCAACAAATCATCGGTCACTTTGGCTTAGGCTTTTACTCCTCATTTATGGTAGCCCGCCATGTAGAAATTGATACTTTATCCTATCAAAATGGCGCTACACCCGTTCACTGGTCCTGCGATGGTTCCCCCAGCTTTACCTTAGAAGATTCTACTCTCCGCACAGAAAGAGGTACTACAGTTACTTTAACTCTCCAAGATGAAGAAGAAGAGTATTTAGAATCTCTTCGCATTAAACAACTGGTAAAAAAATATTGTGATTTCATGCCAGTGCCGATAAAATTAGATGGAGAAGTATTAAATCGGCAAAAAGGAATTTGGCGAGAATCTCCTAATAGTTTAACGAAGGAAGATTATTTAGAATTTTACCGTTATTTATATCCCTTCCAAGAAGACCCCCTGCTTTGGGTACATCTCAATACTGATTATCCATTTTTAGTAAATGGAATTCTTTATTTCCCCAAACTAAAACCAGATGTAGATGTTACCCAAGGACAAATTAAATTATTCTGCAATCAAGTCTTTGTTAGTGAACACTGCGAAGAAATTATTCCCAAATTTCTCCTACCAATGCGAGGAGTAATTGATAGTCCAGATATTCCCCTGAATGTTTCCCGCAGTGCCTTACAAATGGATCGCACAGTGCGGAAAATCGCTGATTTTGTCGCCAAAAAAGTAGGCGATCGCCTCAAAGAACTTTATCGAGATAATCGCCCAGAATACATTAATTCCTGGCAAGACTTAGGCACTTTTGTTAAATTTGGCTGTCTCAACGACGATAAATTTAAAAAACAAGTCGAAGATATCATTATCTATCGGACTACCGCCGACCTTAACCCCCCCAAAGCAGACACCCCAGAAATTCAAGTACAATCGGAAGAAGGAGACGCTTGGAAAGAAGTAACTCCCGCCAGCAATAATAGCAGTAAAGATGGTATTTCCTATACTACTTTAAAAGAATACCTAGAACGCAACAAAGAACGCCACGAAAATCGTGTATTTTACTGTACCGATCCAACATCCCAGGCAACTTATGTGGAATTGCATAAAAATCAGGGCCTAGAAGTCCTGTATATGGATTCCTTTATAGACACCCACTTTATCAGTTTCCTGGAAAGAGAATATACTAATGTTAAATTCTCTCGTGTAGATTCCGATATCGACCAAAATCTGATTGAGCAGGATAAATCGAACGAAATCGTAGATCCAAAAACTAATAAAACTCGCAGCGAATTGATTAAGGAATTATTCGAGCAATCTCTAAACAAACCTAAACTTACTATTCGCACCGAAGCCCTCAAATCTGACGACCCCCAAGGTACTCCTCCGGCAATGGTATTGTTACCAGAAGTATTACGTCGTTTACGGGATATGACAGCTTTGTTACAACATCAACAAAGTTCTGAATTCCCAGATGAACATACATTACTGGTAAATATCTCTCATCCCTTAATTCAAAATTTAGTGAATTTGAATCAAAGTAGTATAGTTACAGGTGATGGAGAGTCTCCCTCGGCTGAATTAGCCAAAATGCTGTGCCAGCACGTTTATGATTTAGCTTTAATGGCTCAAAAAGGCTTTGATGCCGAAAGCATGAAATCTTTTGTTACCCGTTCTAATCAGGTGTTAACTCGATTAACTGAACGTTAAACTGAATGTGAAAGAGGATGGGTAATAGAGAATTATAACATCGCGTATGGGTTATGGCATAGCACGTTATGGGCTATGCTATAGCATATAGTCCAGGGTTAATCATAATAGCTGCCAGGGGTTTTCTCTTCTGGCAGTTTAAATTATGGCAGACATTTTCAATACATTTTGTTGCTATAAACAGGGAAAAGGGAATAGGTAATAACTACGAAAAAATTTCCTGGTTGTTTAAATTTATCGTATTAATCTTTCTGAGTAGGGCTTAATATATAAGCGTGTTTTTATAAAAATGAGATGCTGCTATTTTAGGTTGATCGCTTGCAAATTTTAAATTGCCATCTCAGTAACATATATAATTGTTATCTCAACAATAGGCTACTACTTTATTACTATTTTTTGCTAAAAGGCCAAACTCAAAATTTTTCCATTGCCCATCAAGGCAGCCTGCGATCGCCTAGTTTTTTCTAGCGAGGCTACCCTCGCTAGATACAATATTTTGCTATTGTTTTTTTGCCCAAATAATGCTGTAAGCGTACTGGAATCATAGATTTTTTGATTATACTTCCAGCACGCTTTTGTTTTAATACTCACTCTTCATCATCTTCGTCGATTTCTGCGTTTTCATCGCGATCAACTTGTTTTAAGTGAATGTGTTTACGTCCCAAGGATATCTCAAAAGTATCACCTGGTTGTAATTCCATCTGTTTAGTATATGCAGCACCTATCAAAATATTACCATTTGACTGTACGCTGACTTTATAACTAGCACTACGTCCGCCGCGACCACCTTCTTGCTTGCCTTCTAACTCAATTCCCTCTGCTTCTATTAAAGCATTGAGAAACTTCAGCATATTGACCCGTTCACTACCATTTTTTTTGATTGTGTAGTATCCACAGGCTCTAGCTTTTTCTTCTTTACCAGCGTTGCCTAGCTCTTTAACTTTTTTGATGAGAGCTTTACCTGTCAATGGAATAGGTTTTGACTCGGTATCTACTGGTTTACTTTTTGTTCTGGGCATATTTCTGCTCCAACAATTATTTACTAACTGATTCTACATTAATTATATGACGTAAACACATAAAACATAATCTATTTTTTATTCTTTTTAATTACATGAGTTTTTTTGCCGATCGCCATACCACCTAAAAATAGCCTGATATTTTCTCTACTTTTCTCGATCATGACTGCTTCTGCCATTATATTCGCCATTATTCGTATTAACTTTCCCTGCTTTTTGTAAAGTTTTTTATCCTAATCTTCCCCAGCAGCTATTTTAATTACTTGCAATCAATAAGTTATTTTAGCTAGATTATGTGCAATTAATTAGAAACATCAATTCCTATTTAATCTTAACTTTATTTCTCCCTGCATAGCAATTATCTAATTTAATAATATTCTTAATATTGACATCAATTGATCAATTTTTTATCTAAATTCAATCTGGAAAAGTTATTGATAATAATTGCAATTATAATTTATGATATTTTTTGGAATTTAAGAATTTAAATAATTAACAAAACTATCCTATTTATTTGCAAAATTATATAATTTTAAAAAAAATAAATACTCCATATAGTAAGCTATACAAGGTTTTCATCCCTCCCAAACCACCAATCATTAAAAAAGAGTTTTTAATTTTTCCACCCCAATCAAAACATCAAATATTTTAGATAAAATAAATTTAAAACAAATAGAAAAAATCTAATTTTCACCAAAAATTTTTTCCCAAAAGCTGCTAAAATGACAAAAAAAATATTGAAATATAAAAATATATTTATAATAAAATTACCAGAAAAGTTTAGATAATATAAACCCTCCAAAAATCTTAAGCAAATTAACTATGAATTATTGTAAAAATTCCAAATAGTTGCCAATTCTGCCAGATAGAAGAGAATTCATAAGTACAGCCGTAGAATATTAACAGGTGAATAGATTTTTGTTACAAATCTTTCTGTTTTTTTTCCTCTGATGGGCAGGCTTTGATAAAAAAAGCTTATTTGTTATCTATTATATATAATAAATTTCTACGTTTTTGAGGAATTACAGACATCGATCGCTATCTTTGTCACTCCATAGCCCCAAAAATTTTTCCCTGTTATCTCGTCGGCATAGTTTAGGAACATCTTAGTTTTGTCAAGAGATAGCCACCCTCCTAAAAGGCACTATTGTCACAAGCAACATTTAAAAGTGATCTGTGCAAAAGCTCCCTCTCAATTTTCTACAAATATAAGATGCACTAAAAATAGAGTATCTCCTCAGTAGTATCTCCTTATCGTAAAACACGCTTATTAGGAAGATTATTTCAACAACCTTAAATGAGAAAATTTTTTAGTAACATTTTAGAGTTGTATATTCCCTTTTTCCATTAAAATTTTTATAAATTACGCTCCCTGGGACTAAAAACCGAGGTTCTGAAAAGATATTTCCCCAAGACACAAACTATATGTTTGATACGGCTAATAATAGTGGGTTATTTTACAACCAAGAACCCCAGTAACCCCTACCGGTATCTGAAACCAGTCTATCTGAAACCAGTCCATTATCTGAAACAAGTCCGGTACAACCCCAAGATACCGGAATTCTTAAAGAAGTCCGGTATCTGAAACAAGTCTATCTGAAACCAGTCCACTGAAGGTTTCTTTCCATAAAGATGGCCAGAAAATCTTGATGATGATTATCCAAAAAATGTATAATGATAGTAAATATGTCTTAAATATCTAAATGTTGCAGCTAAATTTTTCTAATTTATATAGTAAATTGGCTATATTACTATTATTGATGGGTAGCGTAATTAACTTACCTTCAACTACCTTCGCCGAAAATAAGCCCCAAGCCTTATCATATACCCAAATTGATAAATTTAAAAAAACGATGAATCAGAATATAGAAAATATTATCAATTTGGTAAGCCTAGATAAACTTAAACCTTTACCAGAATTTACTCCCGAAATTAAATCCTATCGGGAAATACAGTCTAAAATACATAAAGAAACTACAGCTTTTTTAGGTTTGTGGGTTAATGACTGGGAATTGTTTCCGCCTTTTTATTCATTAGCAATTTTTCCAACTACAACTAAAGGAAAAGTATGTATTATTCAATATCAAGATAATCAATATCGAGATTATGGACCATTTCCAGGGGAAACTATTCCCCCTAACCCACCACAGCAGTTTTTAACAGGAAGAATTGTAAAAGGACAAATTGTTACTGGGGGGTTTTCTTTAGATCGTTCTTTAATTAAAAAAATCAAATATCCACAAAATCAAGAAGTAGAATTTTTAGCATTAGTCGATCGCACCCAAAATATGCGATTATATGCAGTAAAATCTCCCCCAAAATTAGATAAAAATTTGCCGAAAAAACTATTACAAGATTTTCGGAATAATGGCTGCTTAGATTTACAAAGTTAACTAATATTTAGGTGCATAAATGCAAATAATCAATCAGATAATTGAAATCCCCACAGAACCAGGTATAGGTATTTACAATATTACTCCTCAAATTCACAAAATCTTAGAAGAAACAGGCATAAAAAACGGTCAAGCTTTGGTATTTTCTCGCCATACAACTACAGCCTTAACTATTAATGAAAATGAAGAAAGATTAATAGAAGATGTTAAAGTACATTTACGAAAATTAGCCCCTGAATCCGAAACATATTTACATAATGATTTACATTTAAGAATTGTACCCCCAGATGAGCCTAGAAATGCTCATTCCCATTTAATGGCAATGATGTTAAGTACCAGTGAAATAATACCAGTAATTGATGGTAAATTAGGTTTAGGTACTTGGCAATCAGTGTTATTTTTTGATTTAGATGGACCGCGAAATAGAACCGTACTGATACAAATTAGCGGTCAATAAAACCAGTCAATAAAACCAGTTTTATCCTAGAATTACCTCGTTTTCCAGTTTTGATTAGGAAAACGAGGAGAGTTTTATTCTAACCGAATTAAGAATTACTAATGATTAAGTTTTACTTGATTGTAAGGCAATTTTGCTAGTAAATTTGCCATAGCACAAATTCCGGTAACTCCAGCAAATACTAAACCTCCGCCAACAAAACCACTAAGAATTAAAAACCAGGGGGAAACAAAAGCACCGAGAAGAGTTCCTATTAATACTAGGCTTCCTGCGATAATTTGAACTTGGCGCATGATAGGAATAGGTGCGTTTTTGTTGATTTCGGTAGTATAACCGGCTTGTTTCCAGTTAGTAAGGCCACCTTTAAGATGAATAACGTTTTCCCAGCCAGCTTCTAATAATTTTTGAGCAGCTTTTCCAGAACGATTGCTACTTTGGCAGTATAAAACTATTTGTTTATTGCTGATTGATTTAATTTCCTCTGGGTTAAAAGTGGAAAGGGGCATAAGTTTTGCGCCTTTTATATGTTCTCCTAAAAATTCACCAGGTTCTCTGACATCAATTAGGGTGATTTTTTTTTCACTGAGCCATTGATATAGTGTAGGAGCATCTATTTCGAGGATTTGAGATGAAGTAGTCATAGTTAAAGTTTGGTTAGATAGAAAATTTGGGGAACATGGAAAACTGATTTTTTTTACTGGCGATCGCTTTTCCCTGCCTTAGATAAATTATAGTAGGAAAGGGAAACAAGAGCAGCTAACCAGGTTATTTTTTAGCAAGCGATCGCCACC
>CAWUOF010000072.1:0-11742 GCA_963923765.1 uncultured bacterium
GCGATTTACTATACAGTTTATTACCTGTATTGCAGTTTATTCACGATCGCCAAGTTATTCACCGAGATATTAAACCTAGAAATATTATTCGCCGAGAAAGTGACAGTCAACTTTTTTTAGTGGATTTTGGGGCGGCAAAATTAGCTACTAAGACAGCCCTTTTAAGACCAGGCACTATAATAGGTACTGTTCAATATATTGCACCGGAACAAGCTAGAGGTAAAGCGATTTTTGCTAGTGATATTTATAGTTTAGGTGTTACTTGTATTCATTTACTTACCCGCAGACGACCTAATATTTTATTTGATAATATACAAGCAGCTTGGGTATGGCAACCCTATTTAAGTTTACCTGTTAGTGATTCTTTGCAAAATATTCTCGATAAAATGCTGCAAACTGCTATTAAACGACGTTATCAATCCGCAGCAGAAATTTTAGCAGATTTAGGAGAAAAAAAATTAGTAATTCAACCTAAACCCGCAGAAGTTTTAAAACAAAATATTGAAAATATCCGAAAAAAACAATTAACAATCCAACCTGTTTTACCAAATATTTCTAATCAGAAAACTGGAGCTGCAACTCCAGCTTTACCTGTTCCACCACCCATTACGCCCGGAAATCCTTGGCATTGCCAATATACTCTCAAAGGTCACACCCATTGGGTAAGAAGTGTTGCTATTAGTCCAGATAGTAAAATTTTAGTAAGTGGTAGTGGAGATAAAACTATTAAAATTTGGGATTTAAATACTGGTAATTTACTAAATAATATTATTAGTAATCATGGGTTTTGGATAACAGCAATAGCTATTAGTTGTAATGGGCAATTTATTGCTAGTGGGAGTGCAGATAAAACGATGAAAATTTGGCGTTTGGATACAGGAGAAGTAATTAATACTATTAACGGGCATAAAGATCAGGTGCGATCGCTAGTGTTTAGTGCTGATGGTAAATTTTTAGTTAGCACTTCTCAAGATAATACTATTAAAATGTGGCGGATGAATAATGGCGAGTTAATTCGCACTTTTTCAGGTCATTCTCATTGGGTGACTTGTGTGGCGATCGCCCCGGATGGTAAAACTTTAGTAAGTGGTAGTTACGATCGAACTCTTAAAATTTGGGATATAAATACAGGTCAACTGTTAAATTCTTTAATTGGTCACTCCAAGGAAATAGAAAGTATCGCTATTCATCCCCAAGGCAAAATTATAGCTAGTGTTGGCAAAGATCAAACTATTAAATTATGGCGTATTTATACTGGTACTTTGCTAGGAACTCTGCCGGGACATAAAGATGATATGATTTCTTTAGCTTTTAGTCCTAATGGTCAAACTTTAGCCATAGGTAGTAATGATAAAAATATTTATTTATGGCAAATAATACCTCGAAATATTCGACCTAATTATATTCTTTCTGGTCATAATAATAGAATTTGGTCTATCGCGTTTAGTCCTGATGGTCAAATAATAGCTAGTGGTAGTGGCGACGGCACAATTAAAATTTGGAAGTGTTAAATTTTTTGGTAACTATAGTTTTATAATTTAGTTGTTTTCGTGGTAAATACGTATTATTTGCCCTTGGTAATTTTTTGTACAACCAAAAAATAATTAAAAAATAATTTCTAGCATATTTTATATTATCAATGATGATTTGATTATGCATAAACATATTTCTAAATAGGAGATATATCTAAAATAATTGTTATATTTTTTGACATAGATGAAAAATCAAATTATTACTAGATTATATTTCCCGAAAATTTTTAACAATTTAACCTACGGTAGATATCAAATATTAATCAGAGGAAATAACAAATGTTGCAAACTTTTGTTTCCAGTTCTCATCCCAGTCGGAGTTTAAGGACTAAAGCAATTTTGCTGGCGATCGCCCTTGGTACTATACCTGTTCTGATTACTGGTGCTCTAGCATATTATTCTACCAATGAAGCTATTACCCAGCAAGTATTTGCCTTAAAACAATCCAGGGCGCAAGACTTGGCAGATAAAGTCAATCGCTTTATATTTGAACGGTATGGAGATATTGAGGTATTATCTAAACTAGATGTTTTTACTAATCCCACAGTTAGAGAAATTTTATCTCAAAAACAAAAAGAAGAAGTATTAGATAGTTATCTAAAATCCTATCAAGTTTATGATAATATTGCTGTATATGATATCCAGGGAAATTTAATTTTAAAATCCTCTGGTGAAGCTATAGGTAATCATAAAAGTCGTCAGTATTTTCAGCAAGTATTACAAAATGATAAACCTGTAATTACTAATCCAGAATATTCGGAATTAAATAAAGAATTTGTTATTCATTTTGCTGCACCTATTAAAGATTTTACTACAGGTAAAACTATCGCCATTATTCGATCGCGTATGCCGGTAAAATATATAGAAAAAGTAATAAATAGCTTTAATAATAATGGGGACGAATCCCATTTAATGGATGATTCTGGAATTATTTTTGCTGCTTACAATACCAAGAATTTAGGTAAACAATTACAGCAAGAATATCCATTTTTAAATGAATTTTTGCAGAAACAAATAAAACTTGATACTAGAATAGTTTTTTCTCAAACAGAAAAGAAAGATTTTTTAGTAGCTATAGCTCGTAGTGAAGAATTAGAAGGTTTACCTAATTTAAAATGGATAGCTTTAATTCATACTGATGCTACCATAGCTTTTGCTGCTAGTGATAAATTGCGAGTAACTATTTTATTAGGCACAGGAATCACAGTATTAGTAGTTAGTGGTCTTGCTATTATTAGTAGTATATTTTTTACTGAGCCATTGATTAAACGGATTAAAAAAGCAATTCAAACTCTCGTAGCTTCTTCTACAGAAATAGCAGCGACTATAGAGCAGCAAGAACGTATTTCTAGCCAACAAGTTGCGGCGGTAAATCAAACAACTATTACCATGAATGAATTAAATAATTCTTCTCAGCAATCAGCCCAACAAGCCGAAGCATCAGCAATAGGAGCAAAAGCCGCTTTAAGTTTAACTGAAAATGGCACAAATGCGGTAAATCGCAGTTTAGCAGAAATGGATAATTTAAAACAACAAGTAATAGCAATTTCTGCACAAATTTTGCAGTTAAGTCAACAAACAGAAGAGATAGGAGATATTTCTGATATAGTGGGAGATTTAGCTAATCAAACTAATATTTTAGCTTTAAATGCGGCAGTGGAAGCTGTGCGTGCGGGAGAGCATGGAAAAGGTTTTGCTGTAGTTGCGGCAGAAATTCGTAAATTAGCCGATCGCAGTAAACAATCTGCCCATAAAATTAATTATTTAGTAAAAATTATTCAAAAGGCAATTAATACTACTGTAATAGTAACGGATAACGGTACAAAAACTGTAGAAACGGGGGTAACAATAGCTCAAGAAACAGCTATTGCTTTTAATGGTGTTGCGACAGCAATTAATCAAATAACTGTCAATAGTCAACAAATATCTTTAAGCGCACAACAGCAAGCCTTAGCTATTCATCAAGTAGTAGAAGCAATGAACTCTCTTAATATTGCGACAAAAGATACTGTTAATGGTATGAGTCAAATTAAAATAGGTACGCAAAATCTTAACGAAGTTGCTAAAAATCTGGAAACAATGATATAAGGTAATAAACAACAAACAAATTCATATTTTCGCCTAAATTTACTATATTTTTTTATTTAAGTGGTTTGGGAATTTTTATAAATGTTATATGAAAAAGATCGCATTTTTACTGTCTAGGTTGACAATAATATTATTTGATTTTTTATAAAATCATTTTTACAGGTATGATTGACATAAACATTAATATTAAAAATTGTTGAGATTTAAAACCTAATCCTAATAAAAAAGCAGTGATCGCATCTCAAAATTGCCCAACATCATCAAAAATTTAAAATCCTGTTGAAAAACTTAATAAAAAGCAATATATGTATGTATAAAAACATTAAAAAATTGGTATAGAGAAGGAGAGATAGAGAAAGACCAGGAAAAATAGGGTACAATAAAACCGCGATAAAGAACATTGACAATCTGAAAGAATCTTTATAGACAAATGCAAAGATTTGCTATAGTAATAATAAGGATTATGGAAAAATACCGATAAATTTTATACGACAAACCATCGGTTATTTTAAAATAATAGGAATTAGCAGCCGTCAATAGCAAATATAAAAAATCGCGATCGAGCAAAAAGGTGCATCTATATAAATTTAAAATTGCCAAAAAAGAGGTTAAATAATGATGATAGAAGATGAAGAACTACGAGATACTTTTAAAATAGCCAGTGAAGAACACTTACAAAAACTTGATGATGGCTTATTATGGTTAGAAAAAAATCCTAATGATCAATCAAAAATAGAAGAATTATTGCGAGAAGCCCATAGTCTCAAAGGGGATGCGGGAATGCTAGGGGTAAAAGACGTCGCTACCCTAGCCCATCAATGGGAACATATTTTAGGCAGTATCAAGCGAGGAGAAACGGTTTTTTCTTCAGCAATAAGCGATCGTCTATATCAAGGGTTAGACGCCATTCGCCTTTTAGTCAAAGAAGCAATAACAGGAGAAGCTAGTGGCATAAATACCTTTTATGCCTTAGCCCGCATGATGGGGGCGGAAAATAATAACAACCCAAACACTACACCAGAAAAGACCACATCCACAAATATTCCTATTAGCAGTAATAGCGAAAATCAAACCTCTGCTACTCCTAAAGCAAATCAAAAAGATAAAGAAACGGAAAACGAAATAATTCCCATTGCTAATATTAATAATAATGTCGAAATACCTACAGTAACTCCTACACTGGCGACAACAGATCATAATGGCAATTCAGAAAAACTAAAAATAACCATTAATGCCGAAACACCAAAACCTAACAATAATAATCAAGAAGAAATACCATCTAATTTTTCTCCTCAAATTCCCCAAAATATCCCATTACCAGTACCATCAGTCCCTGAAATTAGTGCTACCCGTGTTTTACAACCTGCGGCAAAATCAAACACTACCATCACCACGAAACCCACATCTAATTCTCCTCATTCCACAGTAGAAACTACCCAAAATGGAGGTACATATCGTATCGAAACTATTCGGGTAGAAACTCGAAATTTAGACGCTTTAATGACGCAAACCGGAGAATTAACCGTTACACAAATTCGCATCGCCCATCGCCTGACAGAAATAGAAGAGATAGTATCTTTATGGGAAGAATGGAGTCGAGATACTTTTATAAATCGTACTTCCTTAGAAGAAATTGAAAAAGGCAATCATAATGGCGCATTATTAAAAGTACAAAACTTGTACCATAAGAGTGAAGAGCGGTTAGAACGTTTGGGATATCTAGTAAATCGGTTAAGAAATGCAGTTTATGAAGATACAGCTAGATTAGATATCATAGCGGATGAATTAGAAGAAGGAATTCGCACCTTGCGGTTATTACCTTTGTCTACTATTTTTAATTTATTTCCTCGCATGGTCAGAGATTTAGCCAAAAGTCAAGGTAAACAAATAGAATTAATTATAGAAGGGGGAGAAACCAGAGCAGATAAACGGATTTTAGAAGACATGAAAGATCCGTTAATGCACATGATTCGTAACGCTATAGATCATGGCATTGAAACACCATCCGAACGGGAAAAAATGGGAAAACCGTCAATAGCAACTTTACGTTTACGTGGCTATCAAACTGGTAATAATGTCATAGTTGAAGTGATGGATGATGGGCGAGGATTAGATAACGATAAAATTAAGCAAACTGCGATAAAACGAGGTATGTATCGGGAAGAAGAATTGGCAGCCATGAGCGATCGCCAAATTCAATCTCTAATTTTCGAGCCAGGTTTTTCTACTAGAAATTTTGTTACCGAAGTATCTGGTAGAGGAGTAGGTTTAGATGTAGTTCGCACCAACGTAGAATTATTAAAAGGTACTCTTCATGTTGAATCTACTTTTGGTAAAGGATGTTTATTTAGAGTACAACTCGGCACCACCTTAGCTACGGCCCATGTTTTAATTGTTGCAGTAGATGGAATTTCCTACGCCTTGCCAGTAGAATTTGTGCAAACAACTCGCCTAGTTTCTGAGGATAGTATATTTACTATTGAAGGACGAGAAACGATTTTATTTGATGATTGTCCAATCTCAGTAGCTCGACTGTCGGATTTATTAGAATTACATACTCCCAATTTAGAAATTAATCTGCATAAAGAAAACTTTCCTTGTATTATTCTTAAAGTTGGAGAAGAAAAATTAGGGATCTTCGTTGATGCCCTACTAGATGAACAGGACGTACTTTTAAAACCCCAAAGCAGCTTACTCAAACGAGTTCGCAATGTTTCTGGGGCCACAATTCTCGGTACTGGTGAAGTTTGTATGGTTTTAAATCCAGTAGATTTAATTAAATCAGTACGCAGAAAAACAGCAATACGTCTCAATAATTCTCCATCCATTACTGATAATAATAATGATATAGGTGCAATACCCGTAAACAAAAAACAATTGATTTTACTGGTAGAAGATTCAATTGCTACTCGCACCCAAGAAAAACGAATTCTCGAGGGTGCGGGTTACGAAGTAGTTACAGCAGTGGATGGATTAGACGGTTACAATAAATTAAGAACCCGTGTTTTTGATGCTGTAGTTTCTGACATACAAATGCCTAATCTGGATGGTTTAAATTTAACAGCCAAAATTCGCCAACACAAAGAATATAGTGAATTACCGATAATCCTGGTAACATCTTTGGCATCAGATGAAGATAAAAAACGGGGTGCAGAAGCAGGGGCTAATGCTTATATTACCAAAGCTGCTTTTAATCAAGATATTCTCCTGGAAACCTTGAAAAGACTGATTTAGGTTGGAAATTAAATCAGAAAAAACCTATAGAAACTGGTTTAAAGTCCAAATATGTAATTTTCCAACCGAGGTTTTTCCAGTAACTCGGAATATGGGTATTATTTTGATAACTATCAGTCCAGGGAAATAAAAAAAGTGGCTTTAGTGTTACAGGCATATATAGCAGAGGGAAAAATAATATCAGAAAATCTGTTAGGAAAGTAAAGTATGACAGATGAATAGTGAAAAGTGCGATTAAAACATACATAAATGAAAATTATAGCATTTTTGACTATTTTAAAAAAATTTTGGCTAAAAAATATTTTGGCCAAAATTAGCTTTTGTCGAACTTTATCCTGATACCAAAACCAAAATAAGAGTATAAGTCCTATATAAAATAGCTTATAGAGAGCGTTTTTGATATTAACAATCATCTAGTTATGCCAGATGCTCAAAAATACTCAACTATTATTATAGGCAGTGCCATACTTCATAACATTGGCAGTATCGGGCAGCAGAAAGATATTATTTAATATAAATATATCTTATTGTTGCTTATCAACAGCTAATAGGGTGCATCTCTGAAGTAAAAAATGTTGTTGCGATGACAGTGCTATTCTTTGACTATACCTAAAAATTATAGATATTTGTATAGTCAAGATATTCTGTTTTTGCTGTCAGATGCACCTAGCGAAGACAGTACAACAACATTTTTTAGGTGTAATACACCTAATATTAATACTATTTTAATTTGGTTTTTATGGGATTTTTTTCTATGTTATCATTGCCTATTTAGGTGATGTTTGTTGATTATTAATGGTCAATTGCACCTCAATTTTAGTTATGATGCCACGCCCTCCGATTAGAGTTTTATTAGTAGAAGATTCCCCCGTTGCTTTGCTAATTTTGAAGCGGATTTTTGCCTCATGTCCAGATATTGAGGTAGTAGGAACTGCTCATAATGGTAAAGAAGCTTTAAGTTTAATTCCTGAGTTACAACCAAATGTAATTTGCACAGATTACTATATGCCGCAAATGAATGGTTTGGAATTCACTAAGGAAGTGATGAGTAAATTCCCGAAGCCTATTTTAGTGATTAGTGCTTCGGTACAAAAAGAAAATACTCAGAATATTTTTAAGATGTTAGATGCTGGTGCTGTTGATGTTTTTCCTAAGCCCAGGGCTGGTTTAGCTGCTGATTATGAGTTAATTAAGCAAGATTTAATTAATAGAATTAGGATTTTGTCAGGGGTGGCGGTTTTTACTCGTCGTCCCAGGGAATCTGTCGCTGTTACAGATGTTATAGTTAATAAGGTTAATGTTCCTACTGTTCAACCTATTGCTAATAATATTATTGGGCATAAAATTGAAACTTCGCTACAACCTGTTACCCCTGTGCGAAGCAGTAAAATTATGCCTCGTATAGTGGCAATCGGTGCTTCTACAGGTGGTCCGCAAGCTTTACATTCTATTATTAGTCAATTGCCAGATGATTTTCCTGTTCCTATTATTTGTGTGCAACATATTAGTGATGGTTTTTTACAAGGATTGGTGGATTGGTTAGCATCAGAATCACGGTTAAAAGTAAAAATTGCTAATATTGGAGAATTACCCCAACGTGGTAATATTTATTTTCCAGCAGAAAGACGTCATTTAGAGTTAAATTGTCAAGGTAGATTTGTTCATTCCGCCACTCCTCCTGTGGGTGGTCATTGTCCTTCGGTGACAGTAACTTTTAAATCAATAGCTAGTTTTTATGGTCGGGCAGCATTGGGTATTCTTTTAACTGGCATGGGTCGGGATGGGGCAGATGGTATGCAAGCAATTTTTCAGGCAGGGGGAATTACTATTGCTCAGGATGAGGCGAGTTCTGTGGTGTTTGGTATGCCAAAGGAAGCGATCGCTCTTGGTGTCGTGCAACATATTTTGCCTGTTACCTCGATCGCTCCTTATCTACTCAATAAAATTTTTCCCTCAAAACCTGCTTTTTTCTAGTCTTATTATCCACCACCAGTTTTTCCTGGTGGTTTGGTTTAGCAATTTTTTATCTATTATATATAAGTATCTCATTCTATTTTTAATTATTCTTGTTTATAAACTAAAACCAAGCTTTTCTTAACTTATTTTTAACTCATCTAAGTAATCCCTACTTTTTAGTTGTTCTTAATAATAAAAATCAAAAATATGGTATCACCAAAACTTTTTGAAAAATATTACAAAAATCTTAAATTCAGTTTAAAACTATTATTTAGAAAATATTAAATTTAACATTTTTACTATTAAAAACATAAAAAAGTGATCTATATAACAAAAATTTTTGCAAATTAGGAGTTCAATAGTAAAGTAAAGATTTATAAAAATAAGGATAAATCTAGTAAAAACTAAGAATTTTTTTACTGATCAGAACAAAAACTAAACATTAGTTAAAAAACTCACTAGGTACAACAACCAGTAGTAATCCTACTCAATCCACCACTAATCGTAAACGATCAACAGAAGGGTAGATAATCAAATTAGTTTATTGCCAAATATTAACAAAAGATTAGAATTTTTCCCTTTAGTGACGATCGTTTCGGAAAAGTCGAGAAATTCTATATCAAATTGGAGCAATAATTAATTATGATGTCCCACTTATCTCATAACGAAGAATTTAGAGAAAAAAACTTAAGTCAGTATGACATCCCCAATTGCCAAGATTTATTTCAAGAAATTACCAGTTTAGCAGCCAATATTTGCGAAACTCCTTTTACCCTATTGTGCCTAGTAGATGGAACCAAATATACCTTTCAATCCCAGCAATCACAATTAATCATAAAATTTCCCGATATTCCTTGGGATATAGATTTTTATACCCATGCCATATTAAATCAAAATCTACTAATTATTCAAGATACTTGGCAAAATTCTTGTTTCGCGAAAAATCCGATTTGTATTTTTAGCCCCTACGTGCGATTTTATGCTGGGGCGCCCTTAATTAGTCCGAGTGGATATGGGTTAGGTGCTTTATGTGTTTTTGACTTAATACCACGAGATTTAACCAAAATACAAAGTGAGTCTCTAGGCATTTTAGCTCGACAAGTTACTACTCAATTAGATTTACGACGAAATTTAATTGATTGTATAACAGCTAATCAAAAATCAAAAAAATTAGGTACAACACAAAATAGTCACATTTTTATACCCCAAAACCGGAGAAAAATGTCAAAAATTCAGACACATTATGATGATTCATTCTCTGAATTTTGGTCTGATTTTTCCCCGGAAAATTACTATCATAATCCGAAGAATATAGTTGTAAAAAGCGATACTTTTAAACCTGAAATAGACATAAACACCTACTTAAATTTAGGGGAAGAAAGTGTTTTTATTATCCAAAATGGTTTAGTGGCATTTGTTAATCAAGAAGGCGCAAAAACCCTTGGCTATAGTATCTTAGAATTACTAGGTAAAAAATATCAAGACATAATCGCACCAGAAGATAGAGAAAAAATTATAGATTTTTACTATCGACATTTGCATAGGGAAAATATCCCACAAGAATATAGTTTTCAAATGCTGCACAAAAATCAGCAAAATCGAATATTAGTAAATACAAAAACAGCTTTAATTAATTATCAAAGCAAATTTGCTTGTATAGTTTTGGTTAAAAAAGTTATAAATACATCAAACAATAATTTTAGTTTGTTAAATAATTATAAAAACAACAAACAATTTTTTAAAGACAATATAAAACAACAACAAGAAAATACAATACACGCCTTATTAAAAGCTTTTAATGATGCAGCAATTATCATTAGCAAGTCAGGAGTTATTTTAAATTTAAATCAAAAAGCGGGAGAAATTTTTCAACGAGAACCAGAAGAAATAATTGGGATGGAAATAGAAAAATTCTTACCTAATGTAGCCGCTAATAATCTTAAAGAAAAGGCCAGAATAGCACTAGAAAAACATGAAATTGTTCATTTTAAAGATAACTGGAATAATAAATGTTTAGAATTAAATATTTCGGGAATTTTCAATATAGAAGAAAATAATCTAACGAGATTTGTAATTTTAGCTAGAGATATCAGCGAGAGTAAAATATTAGAAAGTAAGATATTTTACCAGACATTACACGATACTTTAACTGGATTGCCAAATCGAGTATGGTTTATAGATAAATTAGGGGAGGCAATAGAACAAAATAAATTTTGCTTTAATTGCGAAAATATAAAAACTTATTGTAGCTATAATTCTGCGGTGCTATTTATTAACTTAGACCATTTTAAAATGGTGCAATATAGCCTTGGCTTAGGAATAGGAGATCAATTGCTAATTGCTGTTAGTCGTCGCTTAGAATCTTGTTTGGGTAATTATGATTATTTAGGAAGATTGGGAACAGAAGATTTTGCTATATTACTGAATAATCTTGATAGTGTCAAATCAGCTTATACTATGGCGGAGAAAATTCATAATAGTTTAATATCACCTGTCTATATTGAAGGACAAGAAGTATTTACTACTGCTAGTATTGGCATGGTTTTCGGTATGGTTGATTACGATCGACCTGTAGATATATTACGAGATGCTAGTATTGCAATGCAAACTGCTAAAACTGCTGGGGGAGGTTGTCATCAAATATTTACCAAGGTAATGCATACTAAAGCTGTAGATCGTTTACAATTAGAAAATCAATTGCGTCGCGCCCTCGATCGCCAAGAATTCCAGGTACATTATCAGCCGATCGTTTCTTTAGCAACGGGTAAATTAACTGGTTTTGAAGCTTTAATACGCTGGTATCATCCCGATAGAGGCTTAGTTTCTCCTGCTTCCTTTATTCCTTTAGCTGAAGAAACCGGTTTAATTCGCCCGATCGGTGTTTGGGTAATGGGGGAAGCTTGCCGACAATTGCACCTTTGGCAGCAACAAT
>CAWUOF010000073.1:0-11711 GCA_963923765.1 uncultured bacterium
CCCTTTCCCCCCTGCTCCCCTGCTCCTATACTAATACCCAATGCCCAATGCCCAATGCCCCATTGTAGAGTTTTTAATCTCCGTAAGTTTCTGCTTTCATAACAGCTTCGGTTTTTTCTCGATCGATCTTTAACACCAAAACGCCTAAAGGTGGTAAACACAAATCTAGGGAATAGGGACGATTATGGAACCACCATTCATCGGTCCACTTACCGCCGAGATTACCCATATTACTACCACCATATTTGCGAGCATCACTATTAAACAACTCGGTATAAAAACCAGGTTCAGGTACACCTACACGATAGTGAGCATGGGGTTGGGGAGTAAAATTACAAACAGTAACAATAAAATCCTCAGAATCCTTAGCACGACGGATAAACGACACTACACTATGACGATTATCACTACAATCAATCCACTCAAAACCTTCTTGAGCAAAATCTAAGGTATAAAGAGATGGTTCACTACGGTAAAGCTTATTCAATTCGCTAAAGAATAGACCTAACTGTTTATGAGGCTCATACTGAAGCAAATTCCATTCCAAGTCAGCCCAAGCATTCCATTCATTCCACTGACCTAACTCCATGCTCATAAACATGGTTTTCTTGCCAGGGTGCATAAACATATAAGTAAACAAAGCGCGAACATTAGCAAATTTCTGCCATTCATCCCCTGGCATTTTGCCAATCATGGCACTTTTGCCATGTACAATTTCATCGTGGGATAACGCCAGCATGAAATTTTCGCTGTGGTTATACCACATACTAAAAGTGATGTTATTTTGGTGGAACTGGCGGAACCAAGGATCCATGTGGAAATAATCCAACATATCATGCATCCAGCCCATATTCCATTTCAAATTAAAGCCTAAACCGCCTACGTAGGTCGGCCAGGAAACCATCGGCCAAGAAGTTGATTCTTCGGCAATGGAAAGAACACCGGGGAAGTAACTAAATAGTAGATGATTTACTTGGCGCAGAAAATCAGCAGCTTCAATATTTTCCCTGCCGCCATATTGGTTAGTCACCCATTCTCCGGGTTCGCGACAGTAATCTAGGTAAAGCATAGAGGCGACTGCATCTACGCGCATACCGTCAATGTGGAATTTATCAAACCAATATAAAGCATTAGCAACTAGGAAATTACGTATTTCATTACGGTTGTAGTTAAATACTAAAGTTCCCCATTCTTTGTGTTCGCCTTTGCGGGGGTCGGCGTGTTCATAAAGGTGGGTACCGTCAAAGAATGCTAAACCGTGACCGTCTTTGGGGAAGTGACCAGGAACCCAGTCTACTATTACACCGATATCGTTTTGGTGACATTGATCGACAAAATACATGAAGTCTTGGGGACTGCCGAAACGCGAAGTAGGTGCGTAGTATCCTGTTACTTGATAACCCCAGGAACCATCAAAGGGGTGTTCAGCGATCGGTAATATTTCGATGTGAGTGTATCCGAGATCTTTAACGTAGGGAATTAATTTAGTTGCTAATTCCCGATAGGTGAGGAAACGGGCACCAGGATTTAATTCGGCGGCAATTACAACTGGTTCTTCTGTACCGTCGGGAAGTTTAGCAGGTTCGGCAGAGGAAGCGTGCATCCATGAACCTAAATGGCATTCATACACGGAAACTGGCTGGGTGAGAGGTTCTGTATGGCGACGTTTTTCTATCCAGTTTTCATCAGTCCATTGATAATTATCTAAGTCAGCGACAATGGATGCGGTTTTTGGACGGGGTTCTTGTTGGAAACCATAGGGATCTGATTTTTCGTAAATATGTCCGGCTTGGTTTTTAATTTCGTATTTGTATTTAGAGCCTACTCCTAAATTGGGAATGAATAATTCCCAGACTCCATTGCCCCTTTTTGCCATTTGATGTTGGCGTCCGTCCCAATAGTTGAAATCACCCAAAATGGAAACGTTGCGAGCATTGGGTGCCCATACAGCAAAGTAAACGCCTGTAACACCGTTTACTGTCATTAAGTGAGCGCCTAGTTTTTCGTAAATTCGGTGATGATTGCCTTCGGCAAATAGGTGAATATCTAGATCTGTGAGTTTTGGAGAACGGAAGGAATAGGGATCGTAAATTACGCGCTCATGTTCTCCTTCTTTTATACGCAGTTGATAATTATTTAGTTCTTGGACTTCGATGCTACATTCAAAGAAGTGGGGATTATGTACTGATTGCATCTGGTATTCTTTGCGTTTTTCTGGGAGTAATACCCAGACAGCATCAGCTTTGGGCAGGTAAGATCTGACTACCCATTTGGTGATTTTGCCGTTTTCTTCGATGGGATGGGGACCAAGTACTTCAAAGGGATCTTGGTGTTGATTCCAAACTATACGGTCTATTTGATCTGGGGCAATGGTCATGGACATAGAGATACCTACCTAAATAGAATTTACCGAATCGGTTGAGAAAATTATGCAGTTATTAGGATGTTAGAAGTTTTTGGGTAAACTACTGTTATTTTGGGGGTTAGGGGGCTATGTTGGGTACATTTCAAGGACAGTAAAAAACAAGATTTTAACTGTACAAACATCTATAGTTGTTGATATTCGTGGCGCTGTCATCGCAACAACTGTTTTTTACATATAGTTCACCAGGGGCGAAAACAGCGCAATAAATGTTTTTTACAGGTTTAGGATGTACCGATCGACTCTAAGATATCGATCTTGAAAGGTGCGATCGCCGTAGTAATTTACGACGGGCCATTTTCCTCAGATGGTATATCTGCTGAATATTAACCTATATTCTCCTCCTCGATCGGTATTTCTTCTGTTTTCATTAGTCTTATTGGGTTTTTTGGGGCCATTAATTCCCAATAATTGGTTATGTCAACAGAGTAATATCCTTACGGTAGGAAAAGTTAAGTTATGTAAAAATGTAATATAGATTTGTAAAAAATGCTGAAATTAATAGATAAATCGGGGCATTTTTTTTTCAATCACATAATTGCTCCCAGGTAAAATAGTCAGGGATCAATAATTTCTGCCTCAGATTTCCCAATTTAAAGTAATGGCACCACAGTACGAATAACTCGACGTAGTTGCAATAAAAATAATAGGTTTTGTAATTTTGGGTTTACTTGGGGTTTGGTTTTTGGGGGTGGTGATTGCAGTTGGGACTGTAATTTAATGTATTCGGCGGCGGTTAAAGGTTTACCATTTATGGGCGATCGAGCTTCTGTAAAAATTTCCGATCGCAATATTTCCTCTGGTACATCTTTTTGGGGCGGTAGTGATAAGGCTGGCTCTATCCCTGCCGTTGTCACTACCATAACAGTAAGCAAAAGTCTAGTATTTTTCATGGCATAAATTGTCAATAATCAAGAAATTCGGGGTAGGAAATATTCAGGAAAATTGTCAAATGAATATTGAATAAATGGGAAAAGTGGGAAATATGACAAATGGAACCAGAAAATTATTGAGGACAAAATGTTTGTTGATAAAATAATTTTCATTATAATGCACAGGCAATGCTAAGGCATCCTTGCACGAACCGAGTAGTACAAAGTAAAAAGCGATTTTTGCCATAACAATAAGTTTTTTATTGGTAGGCGATCGCTTTTTATATTTTCTCAATCTTTTAATCCTGGGGGTAAAGTTTCTTTACAAATTTGATGTATTTCCATGATACGTTGCATTAGCCAAGTATATTTCTGACGATATTCAGGAATTAAAGCTAAAGGACTTAATAAAGCGGCAGCAGTTATATCAGCAAAACTGAGGCGATCTCCAACTAAATAGGGTTTATCTTCCCATCGATTTGATAATATATCTAAACCCCTAGTTAGTCGCTCTGTAGCCAATTGCACCTTTTCTCTACTCATACCATATTGTTGTCGCACTACTTGGATTAATATTTGACTAAATAGCGATGGATCAATTTGTTTACCCTCTCCTGCTCTAAAATCATAATAAACAAATCTCGTGGCAGTACCGATACTTTCATCTAACCAATCTTCTATCATTTCTGCTTCTTTTTGTAATTTAGTATCCCCAAAAAATAATTTTGGTTCTGGATAATATGCTTCCAGAAATTCTAAAATTCTCGTTGAGTCTGCAATAGCTTTAGGTTGACCTGCTAATTCTGGTAATAATACTGGTACTGTTGTTAAACCTGTGAAGGGTTTTAGTTTTAGTGCGTGTACTCCTGGGGTTAAATTTTCCCTTTGATAAGATATTTGTTTATATCCCAAAGCTAATCTAATTTTTCGACAGTAATGGGAAGTGCTAAATTGTAATAAAATCATAAACAGATTAGTTAATTTACGATGGTAAATATTATAGTTTAGGTTACTACTGTACTCAACCCAACCCATAGATTATATAGTTAATCAAGGTTGGTTTTGTCATTGTTTATCAAAATGTGTAGTTAGGCCAAAGTATTTATGGTTTTACTATTAAATAAATAATCGAGGATAAAAACTTCATCCGTAATAATACGGAGTTACCTCATATAAAATTTATCTAAAAAAACCTGAAAATATATTTGCTATTTTTTTATATTAGATGTTAATGTACCGAACTTTCCTGGAAAAATAGCTAGTGTTAAATTGCTGATCATGGCAAAGCAGCCAGCCAACTAACCAAATATAAAATCCTGGGAATACAAGAATTGAAGAAAATCTAAGAAATTTTTAGTAAATTTTAATACATTTTTGCTGATAATATTGTTATATAAATAACATATAATATGTAAATATATAAAAAATTATTTTTTTACAACTGCGGTATAAAAGTTTTTCAGGGTGGCTTGAATGTTTATTCTGGCTATATTGTAACTGTGTTAACCATTGAAACTGCTAACCGAAAATTGTCACTAACCCAAGACCCTCGACAGCAAAGTTCCCTGTTGCGGAAAATAGTTGATCGGATCCGCAATTCCCTAGAAATGAAAGTTGTAATAAAAACAGCAGTGGAAGAAGTTGCAACACTGCTGGATTTAGATCGCTGTTTGTTTTTTTGGTATTTTGAAGATACAAAAAGGATACAGATAGTTAGCGATCGCATCTCGACAGAGAAAGTAAATCATAAAAAAAGCATAACAGCAGAAGGACAAACGGATTTAAAATATTATCCTGTGGCCATATTCGGGTCAGCAGCGTGGGCGATCGCTGCCCAAGAAATGGTAATTAATCATGGTCGAATTCGGGATATAAATAATATTACTCGTCTACAAGTACCAGGAAATTATCAAAGTTTATCCCTATTAGAAGCCCATCTATTAGTACCAGTCAAAATAAAACCTGAGTCGGTAGGATATATTGCGTGTTTATCAGAAATACCGCGTCAATGGTCAGCCATAGAAATAGAATTTATCCA
This sequence comes from uncultured bacterium, assembly GCA_963923765.1. Classification (GTDB taxonomy): domain Bacteria; phylum Cyanobacteriota; class Cyanobacteriia; order Cyanobacteriales; family CAWUOF01; genus CAWUOF01. Next base: position 5,333 of record CAWUOF010000073.1, read on the forward strand.
AACAATTGCCCAACAGTTAGAAATAGGTATAAAACAAGCAGAATTATATGAACAAACGCAAAAACAAGCAGCGAGGGAAAGATTAGTAAATCAAATTACGAATCAAACTCGGCAAAGTTTTGATGTAGAAATAATTTTAACAGGTGCGATCGAACAAATATTAACAGCTTTAGAAGTAGATAGATGCCTAGTACATTTAGTAGAAGAAAAAAATCACAACTTACCACAATTTCATCACAATAGCCAAAAATTAGGAAAAAATGAGGCAAATATAGGGCGATCGCCAGAAATTTTTCGTCGTCAACATTTATTTGAAATTTGTCGAGAAAAATTTCCCCCATCCATTGATGATTTTGATACTCATGGCCCGATTACGGAATGGGTAATTGAACATAGAGAAGCTGTAATTATTTCTGATATTACCAAAGATAATCGCATCGGACCAAATCAGCCAGAATACGAAAAAGCTCAAATAAAATCTTCTCTGGTCATGCCAGTACAAGCTAATGGAAACTTGCACGCAATTTTATATTTAAATCAATGTTCTCATATTCGTTTTTGGTCTAAGAACGATCGAGAATTAGCCCAAGCCGTAGCAGATCAATTAGCTATTTCTATTCAACAAGCAAAATTATACCTGCAAACGCAAAAACAAGCAAAAGAAAGTGCTGCCCAAGCAGAAAATCTAGCAAAAACCTTGCGAGAATTACAACTAGCACAAGCACAATTAATTCAAAGCGAAAAACTCTCTAGTCTCGGTCAATTAGTAGCAGGAGTAGCCCATGAAATTAACAATCCTGTTAGTTTTATTTATGGTAATATTCCTTACATAGAACGCTATGTTAGTGATTTAATTCGCCTATTAAATGCTTATAAATTTTATTATCCTGAGCCAAAAGCAGAAGTAGAAAAAATAGAAGAAGAAATAGAGATAGAATTTTTAATCAGAGATTTACCATTAATTTTAAAATCCATGAATTCTGGGGCGGAAAGAATTCGGGAAATAGTGTTAGCATTGAGAACTTTTTCCCGTTTAGATGAATCCTATCATAAAGCAGTAGATATTCATACAGGCTTAGAAAGTACAATATTAATTTTAGAAGGTAGTATTAAAAATCAAATTCAGATAGTAAGAAAATATGAAAAATTACCATTAATAGAATGCTATCCTAGTCAGTTAAATCAGGTATTTATGAATTTAATGATAAATGCCATAGATGCGGTAAAAGAATCGTCAATACAGCCAAAAGTTATAACTATAAAAACAGGAATAATCAAAAATAGCGATGGAAAATTAAGTGTACAAATTACCATTGCCGATAATGGGCCAGGTATTCCACCTGATATTCAAACCAAAATTTTTGACCCTTTCTTTACTACAAAAGGTGTAGGGCAGGGGTCGGGCTTAGGGTTAACTGTGAGTTATCAAACTATTGTAAATCAGCATTACGGTCAATTAAAATGTTATTCTGAGGCAGGAAAAGGAACGGAATTTATTATAGAAATACCGATAAGATCTTATAGAGATAATCCTTATCCATATTAGATATATATGAAAACAAATGATATAATATATTATTTCCTGGAAAATAGGAGATTCAGACTATAATATGCCAATAAAAACTAGATATTGGTGAAACTATCATAAAATATAATTATGTATTTGTAAAACCCGATAAATATACCATACCAGAGTGTAGTAGATTTGTGAAAAAACACCAAGAAAATAGTAATTTTTGGTAGTATAGATAAAGCGATCGCAAAAGTAGGGAGAAATTACCAGAAAAAATACAAACAAAGATTAAATAAAGAATAAAAAATAGAGATTGCAATTCTTTTATAAAAAAAGTATAAAAATTAAACAAGGTAATCAATATATATTAAAGACCAATTCAAATAGTTTTATCAGCAAATCCGAAAAACAATACTGATCCAATAGATTAATCTAGGAAAAAAGCTGAAAATTCCACGTAAAAAATAGCAAAACTGATGAACTATAATTAGAATGATCTAAATAACCCTAATGGGTTTGCTCAAAAGTCCCCCTTGGTAAAATCTATGACAGTTGCTTTAAATAAGTCTACCACCTCTAATCGTCGTCAAAGATATGGACACAATGTAGTTACTTCCAGCCAAAATAAAGTAACTCCGTTTAAACCCCAAAATAGCCCAGAAACAATATTAAGCCCTGATAAGACCCCAATAGAAATCAGAAATAGCAGCCAAACTGTAAAAATGTTGCCGACTCTCCAGACAACACCTTTATGGCTGCGATCGCTGCTAAATATAGAAAAAATTTCATCAGTGAGTGCATTTTCTGTAATAGCAACAGCATTAGCAATTTATGGTGGAATAGTTTATAACCAAAGATTATGGGCTGAAGAATATCGTAAATTAGAAGGATTGCAAAGACAAGAAAGACAATTAAATGCCGCTAATGAAGCCTTTAAAAATCAACTAGCACAACAAGCAGAAAATGCCAATAGTGGGTTAGTACCACAAAATCCTGGGGGGATGATATTTTTACCTCCAGCTTCTCCGCGATCGGTTAGCCCAGAGTCAATACCAGCTAAAATTAACTCAGCTAAAACTAAAGAGAATATCAGAAAAACACCTTTGGGATACTAATAGACATTGCCAAAATGTAAAGTTAAAAGCAATTATTCTACATACATCATAGTCTATTTTTTATCTATGGTATTTTTCATTAGAAAAATGGAAAACGAAAACCAAAGATTAAAGACGGAAAAGCAAAATACAAGAAACCTAGATAAATAAACCAAGCGTAAATAACAGTATAAATTGACTTAAAAATCATGGTTAAATATTTACGCTTAAATAAAACCATATATAAACCAATATAAAGTTTGCAGGTTTTAAGCGAGAAAATTGTAATTATTGTAATAAAATATGATAATTAAAAAATATCAAGTAATTTTTAGGGTTAGTTAGAGGTAATTATGTCTAATATATTTTCTTTAGAAAATTGGAAAAAAAAGCGGAAAAAGCAGACGAAAACCTATCAAAAAACTGTCAAGATAGGAAAAAATTATCAAGGAGTGGCAAGGCGATCGCCCAAGGAAGATATAGAAAAAATAAAACTGCAAATACGATGGGGAATAGCACAAATACTATCAGACTCATATCAGCCATCTCAACAGAGATTTTATATTGTAGGTGGAATTTTACTAAGTGGAATATTAGGATTATTACTAAATTTATATAATCTGCAAATAGTACGAACAGCAAAGTTAAAAGAAGAAGCACAAAATCAGCAGCAAATTAGCAAATTTATTTTTGTACCTAGACGATCGATAATAGACAGAAACGGTAATGTTTTAGCCTTTGATAGACCAGGTTATACTTTAGATGCTCATCCAAAATATTTTAAAAAAAGCCCACAGGAAATAGCAGAAAAATTAGCTAAATTATTAGAAAAAAATCCCGCCGAAATTAGACAAAAATTTGCCCAAGGAGATATTGGCATAACAATAGCATCTGGAATAGAAGAAAACCTAGCCGATCGTATAGCCGCACTAAATATAGATGGATTAGATTTAATTCTGAAATCAAAACGCATCTATCCCTATCAACAAAACACAGCCGAGATAGTTGGCTTCGTAGATTTCGATAATAAAGGACAAGCAGGATTAGAACAAAGCCAGACAGATATACTAGAAAGAAAAGAACAAAAAATAGTATTTAGCCGTAGTAGTATCGGCACATTAATTCCCGAACGCATTCCCGGATTAATACATCAAGATGATTTACGGTTACAACTCACCATAGATCATCGCTTACAAAGGGCAGCTAGAATAGCTTTATTACAGCAAATGAAGCAATTTAAAGCCAAACGCGGCACAGTGATAGTAATGGATGCGCGGGATGGTTCCTTATTATCATTAGTTAATGAACCAACTTACGATCCAAATCGTTATTTTGAAGTAAAAGATACCAGTGTATTTAAAAACTGGGCATTGACAGATCTTTATGAACCAGGTTCTACTTTTAAGCCCATTAACGTAGCGATCGCCTTAGAAGCAGGAGTAATTAAAGCTGACAGTAAATTTAATGATGAAGGGCGAATATCTGTAGATGGGTGGCCAATACAAAACTATGATTTTTCCTATTCAGGCGGTCATGGACCACTTAGTGTCACCGACATTATCAAATACTCCAGTAACGTCGGCATGGTACATATAGTCGAGCAAATGAAATCAGAAATATACTACAACTGGTTAGAAAGACTAGGATTAGGACAAATTACAGGCATAGATTTACCTGCGGAAACCCCAGGGCAAATTAAAACTCGCCAAGAATTTATTCGATCGCGCATAGAAGCAGCCACCACAGCCTTTGGCCAAGGATTTTCCCTCACCCCAATTCAAATGGCACAATTACACGCCAGTTTAGCCAATGGCGGCAAAATAGTTACACCCCACGTAATTAAAGGACTATTTGATAACACCGGTCAGCTATACTGGCAGCCCGAAATATCTCCTCCCCAGCAAATCTTTTCCCTGCCAACTACCCAAGCAGTATTATCCATGATGGAAAAAGTAGTTAGCGAAGGTACCGGTAAACCCGCACAAATACCTGGCTATCGTATCGCAGGCAAAACTGGAACTGCCCAAAAAGCCTTTGATGGTAGTTACTCTGACTATAAAAAAATCACCAGTTTTGTCGGTATTTTACCAGTAAACGCCCCTCGCTATGTGGTTTTAGCCGTAGTAGATGAACCCCAAGGCGGCGCCGGTGCCACCGTAGCCGCCCCTGTGGTGAAATCAGTAATGGAATCTTTAATAGGATTAGAAAAAATTCCACCTATTTTTAAACAAGAAGAAAAAAACAAAAAACCCTAATATTAACTTACTCAGCTATTATTTGTGGTTTTAACGTCCGATTAACTTTCTAGCTTGAGCATCTAATTCTTTCCGAACTCCTAGAGAAGCAATACCAGTTACAGGTAGTTTAGCTAGACTTTGAAACTGTTTAACAGCTTGTTCTGTGTCTGCATCATAAAAGCCAGTAGCAGTACGTTCGGGATTAAACTTTAGTACAATATTTAAATTATTTTGTACATTTCGGACTACTTTTGCTGCTGTCTCTACCGTTTGCGGTCCGGCAATGCCATCTACTTGCAGTTTATACTCCCGTTGAAATTCCCGAATAGCCTGTTGAGTTAAGGCATCATCTAAGGAGTTTCCATTTAAATTAACTTTATATCCTAAGCCATTTAAAACAGTGAGAAACTGTGCTACATTGTATTTGCTAACAACTGGTTGAGGTGGCTTTTGAGATGTTGGTTGAGGTTGGGGTTTAGCTTGAGGTTGGGGTTGAGGTGTTGGTTTATTTGTCGGTGGTTTAGCAATGAGTTTTTTAGCTTCGATATCTAGTTGCTGACGTACTGAGAAAGAAGCTATACCAGTGATAGGTAAGTTATACTTTTGTTGAAATGCTTTAATCGCGGTAGTAGTTTCAGGGCCGTAATATTGCGATCGAGGCAATAAGGGATTTGGTTTAACTACTATATTTAAACTAGCTTGCAGATTGCTAATTACATCGGCTGCTGTATTCTGGGTTTGATCTCCAGCAACACCATCTACACTTAATCCATATTGTTTTTGAAAGTCGCGTATAGCTTGTTTAGTCGCATCATCAGTCAAGGTCTCTCCTAAACTGACGTTATATCCTAAACCATTTAAGACCGCTCGAAATTCACTCGGAGTATAATCTTTAGCTCGTTTGGCCCAAGCTGGCTCATAACTCACTAAACACACGGTAACACCCAATGCTACCGCAGAACTAATATTTTTCCAATTTCCCCACATCACCAAATTACTCCTAGAATAATCAAATTCAAGATAGATTATACATATTTATAGCAAATTCATTTTAGTTGCAACTCCACAGATTTATTTTGCCCGATTTATAATTTGAAATTATTTTGGTAATTTTCTTTAGCTTATGTCCTCTATACAACGCAATTCCCGCAAAAATAGACTACAAGCCCTTTTATTTGAGCGTTTTATGGCAATTATGGCCTTAGCCAATTTGGGAATAGTGGTATTTGATCTAAGTTATGTCCCCTGGCGAAATATCTACCTACGCTATTTACCTACTCTGACTAATTTATATGATCCGATTAAAGGTATTGAACCTCATAGAGATACACAAAGATATCTTGATAAAGTTGATAAGTTGGAAAATCAGATTAAAAGTACAGGTTTATCATCTCCAGAAGTTGCTAATTTATTAGAGGATTTGCGAAATCTTAGTCTTCAAATGATTAATGAAAATCCTTTTCAAATTGCTAATAAAAGTGGTACTTTAGAAAAAATTAAAAACCGGATGCGAAAGCATATTTTTGATACAGAAG
>CAWUOF010000074.1:0-11672 GCA_963923765.1 uncultured bacterium
GCAATAAATAAACTCCGAAGCATTCTCGCTATCGGAGATTTTTTATTATTGATTAAATTACGGTATTTTTAGTTGAGGATGTGCTGAAAAAGCGTAAAAAACTGTTTTAAAAAACTGTTGTTGCGCTGAGTGCGCCCTTCATAGAATAGCCATAAAAATCTGCTAACTAGATACGATAAGCCATTGCAAAACGTTGTATGCCTGCTAAATCTGGAAATATCTGAATTTGACTATAACTTCCCTGTTGGTATAATAATTCTGTCACTGCATCAGCTTGTCCTGCCATCATTTCTATTAACCAAATACCGCCACTTTTGAGATATATTGGGGCTGTATTTACCAAGTGGCGAATATAATTTAAACCATCTAGGCCACCATCTAGGGCTAAATGGGGTTCATGTTGGGCTACTTCTGGTTGTAAAGAGGGAATGATATTACTGGGAATGTAGGGAGGATTGGACACCATGCCCTGAAGTTGGCCTTGGAGAAATTCTAAGGGCTGAAACCAATTACCTTGATAAAATTTAATTCGATCGATAAAATTCGATCGCCTTGCATTTTCTTGGGCGATATCTAAAGCGGCTGAACTAATATCTACAGCATAAATAGTGGCATTTGTCAAGACTTCTGCTAATCCAATGGCGATCGCCCCACTTCCAGTCCCCAAATCAGCCCAACTTCCCTGGCAAGTTTCCGCATTGACAGCTTGCCAAACTAAATCTATCAATAACTCCGTTTCCGGTCGAGGAATTAACACTGCCGGAGAAACCTTTAAATCAAAATGCCGCCAGGATGTTACACCGATAATATACTGGAGTGGCAAGTGATTTTCAATACGTTGCTGCCATAAATCCGTTAATTCTTGCAAAGATAATTTTAAATTAATTTCCGCGCAATTTTTAAAAGATTCCAAACGTATAGATAAGCGATCTAATCCTGCCACTTCTTGCAGTAACCAGTCTAACTCAAAAGATGGTATAGCAGCCGCTAATGCTAACTTTTCTGCTGCATTTCGCCACTGCCATACTTCTAAACCTGAAACTACCAATTTATTAGAAAAATTCATAGAATTTAAAATTTCAGCTTTTTTATTTTACTGACTAAACTGCAAAATATCAAATTCCTAATTTTTCTAAATTCTCCAAAGGTATAAATTATTTATTCTGGCAATATATTGGCTTTTTGTCATCAGGAATACCCACAGACTTTAGGGAATCGCAAGAGGGGGCTAATTCAATTTTTCCTAACTGGGGATCATTTCCCGATTGTAATTTTTGTAGCATTACTTGTAAAGGTACAACCTGAATATCAATTGAATTAACTAAATTTGGTTGCTGATTTCTTAATGTATTTAGCAAATTATCTAAATCTTGCTTGGCAAAAAAGAAAGGAACTACAGGTTCACTACCCCTTTGAAATGTTAAATAACCTTTATCTGGTCCAGTTCGAGCAACAAACAGAGGTACTCCTATGTTATCTTTATTTATCGATTCACCGTTAACTGTTTTTAGTACCGATGCTAAATCTACTTGTTGTTGCATGGGGATAAAATCAAACATTAAACGGTCTGGTTTATTTTGGTTATCTTCAACTATTTTATAGACATCTCCTAGAGAAATTGTTACTACTTGCATATTTTTCGCTAGTTCTGGATTTTCAGTTTTTAGACCATTTAAAAATCCCTCAGCATCTTTTTCACTCATAAAGACACCAGTTACTTTTGATTTATTATTTTGTCCATTTGGTACTTCAATTACTGGTGATTCACCTTTATCATTTCTGAGGGTAAATACAGGTATAAATTGGAGTTTTTGAATTACCTGTTCCTGGGGTAATGCTAAGGCTTGCATTCTACCTAAGAAAGATGGGCATAATAAAGTTGCTCCTAATATAGTTAATGTGGATATACTACGAATTAATGATTTCATAAAATCTCCTAATTTGGATGTTTTGATTGTTTTATAAATATGGAAAACCTGCAATATTTACCATTGTTATTATTTGGAACTTTTTGTACGGCTAATGGATGTATATTTTGGGTTTTATGGTTAAGTCTGCTGATAATACAGAATCAAACTTTTAATTTTTTTCTGATTTTTTGGCATGGTTACTAAGCAAAATATTGGGCAGAAAATACAAGTTGAGTTGATTGTAATTTATTTGATTAAGCAGTTGTATGCTTAGTAGTTATATGCGATCGCTCCTGCGTATTGTTAAAAAGGAATAAAGAACCATAGCGTAAAAATACGGATAAGACCACCTCAATGTAGTTACTAGAAATTTAACGCGATCGCTAAATTCTCTAGGATAACACCTGATATTGACTATATTGTATCAGAAATAGTTCCTAGAAATTTGTAAACTACCCACTTTTGCATTGATTTCACCGATTAAATTTCAATAATTTAAATAATACCAGTTGGTAGAATATTAATATAATTTTTTTTGTATATAAATTCTAAATTATTAGATATTGCCAAATTTTTACATAGTGTTTTATATAGTGTTTTACCTAGCATTAGCCATTAGGTTTGTTACGGGTTATTTTTCTGATTTTTAATTAATCTCAGTGGCTAGGGTAGATTTATATTATTTTAGCAAATTGTTACTTTTTCTACTTAGTTAAAATTTTTTACCCAACGGATATTTTTATTTCTTCTGTTATTTTTTTGCCTCCTATATTACTCAAATTTTTGTGTGGCAGATGACCAACGTTGGATAGTATAATTATTAGCAGTAGATACAATTAAAGCGGGTTTTTCGTTATTTTTAAAATTGGCAAGACCAGTAATAGATTGATTAGAATTGGTGGAAAATTCACTATAAATTAATCTGCCATTATTGGCAAAAATTAAAGTACGGCGAAAATTATTACTGTTGTTATTTATGGGTGTAGCAGTAAAAGGATTTCTTAAAATTGCTATATCTTCTGGCTGAATAGAAATTACTGCTTGTGGTTGTTTATCTTCGGTTAAATTGACGAGTAATACTGATAAATAACCCAGGCGTTGTAATAAATCTTCCCATTGGGGAATATTACCAGGGGGTAGTTGTCCTGATATTTGTAATTCTTGCCATAAATTCGGTAAAATTGTTTTAGCTAATAGGGGTTGTTGTTGAAATAATCCTATGATGGTGGTGGTATTGGGTTCTATCCATTGAAAAGCTGAAGCGGTGACAGCTAAAGGTCGGTTATTTTTGCTAGATGGGTTTTCAGGTAGGGGATCTCCTGCGGCTAGTATTTGAAGAGAACCTTTGTCGAATTTTACTGCTTTGGCTAGGGCTATGATGGTTAAGGGTTGACCGTCGGGAGTCCAGGTGGTAAGTTGTATGTTAGGGTCGTTTTCTAATCCTAGTAGTTTCCATAAACGTCTACCAGGTACTATTTTGGGTAGTTGAAAATTTTTAAAAGGCGATCGCAACCAGTTTTTACCGTTGTTAAATGTAGATATTTCTATTTGATACCAGATTTGTTTTTCTCCTAGTTTTAATGGTTCGTTTTTTTGGGGATTTAACCATTCATTAGGATTTATACTTGCAATAGGTGTTCCGGTGCCGATGATTTGACTTTCATGGCGGCTAGATATTTTGGAATCAAATACTCCTACTTCGTATTGATCTAATATATCTTGAATTTTATTAGCTATTTGGGAAGTAGTTTGGGGTTGTTTTTGTAACCAGGCGATCGCTGTTGTTTGTCCTTTTTGTGTGGTTAATAATAATGCTCCCCAGGCTTTGGCTTCCCATTGCCCCGGATTTATTTTTACTGCTGTTTCTACTCGTCTCCATAGACGACCCGAATCACTTTTTAATAAGTTGTTTATTTCGGTACTATTTTCATCTAAGGAATTTTCTAATATTTGTAATGCTTTATCCCAACGACCATCTATTAAATCTGCTAATATTTTTTGACTAGGACTAGACCAGGCGGCATTGGCTTGTGTTTGAGTAATTCGGGCGTGCCAACGAATAATTTCTAATTGCATTTGAGCTTGACTAGACCATTTTTTTTCTTGACTTTTTATTGATTCTATGATTTGTAGTGCTGCTGACCATAAACCGCTTTTAGCTAGTAGCAAAGCATCTTTATATTCGCGGCTATTTATAGCAGGTTGGTTGAAAAATACCTGTTCTAATTGAATTGGATCTGGGAGAAATTTTCTCGGTTTTACTTCAAAAACTGTTAATTGTGGTTCTAGTCCTACTGTTTGGTCTATTATTAATTCTGGTTTGCCATCTCCGTTAATATCTTCCCAGGTTGGTTCTTGACCGGCTGCACTCGTCCACTGTACCATTAAACTTAGGTAAGAGCGATCGGGATTGTAATGTACTATTAATCCGTAGTTAACGTTAATACCATTTTGTACTCTTTGTCCGATTAAGTTTAGCCATATTCCTGATTCTTCGGTTTTACTCGGAAGCGTTTGTATAGCAGTTAAAGGTAAGGGAAGATTATTTCCTTGGGCTAATTTATCGTTGGCTAAATTAGCTATTACAAAGGATTCTGCCGGCCCTTCTACTGGTTGTTGTAAGGTCAGGCGATAAAGTCGATCGGTATCTGCACGCTGATAGATAGAAGCTATGGATTGATATAAGCGTAATTCGACTATTTTATCGCATTGATTATTACAGTTATTTTGCGTAGACCATACGGGTATTAATACATCGCCTACATGATGATTTTGGTCGTTTTCGTTTTGGGAAATTGCTTGTAAAAATATTGGCTTTCCTGCTATTAATCCTTCTTTCTCAATCTTTTTGGCAATTTGTACTAAAGTTTGTGGCGGATATTTGCTATTAATTGGTATTTGTGTCCAAGATGGTAAATATTGATTTACCCAAATAACTGTATCGGGATTAACTATAAATTGAAAACTTAGCCAAGCACCGCCTATTATTATTCCCCCTGCCCCTAATATGCCTAATGTTACTCCTATTCTAGTTAAAATTCGCTGTTTATAAACTTGTTTTTCTAATGGTTTTTTGCGAACTAAAACCGGTAGATTTTTAGTTTTTTTACCTGCTGCTGGTAATTGTTTTAATGTGGTATTTCGCGGCTTTTTGTTCATAATTTAATTTATGGCTAATGATTAATTTTTATTAGATTATTTCTGGTTTTGATGGATGGGCGATCGATGGTAAATGAAAATAAAATTAGGATTTGAGATTTTTCTTTTATCTATTATTACCTATTACCTTTTTTTTAAAACTGTCTCATAGCGTGTTCCAATATTATCCCAAGTGTATTCTTTTTCTACTAAAATTCGCCCTTGATGAGAGATATTTTTTCGTAATTGGGCATTTTCAAATAATTGGCTAATAGTGTTAATATATTCTGATATAGTATTGGCACGTAAAGCCCCAATATTACTGGGTAATCCTTCTAAACCTCGATCGCTACTTACTACAGGTATTCCTGCGGCCATTGCTTCTAAGGTTTTGTTTTTAATTCCATAACCTGTACGTAAAGGTATAACACAAATAGTAGCTTGATGTAAGTATTCTACTACTGAGTTTACTTTTCCCGTAATAATTACTCCTGGTATTTGTTGTAATTTTAATACTGGGGCTGTGGGTTTATTGCCAACTATGGTAAATATGGTATCTGGGTATATTTTTTGTATTTGTGGCAATACCTCTAGGGTAAAAAATCTAACTGCATCGATATTATGGGATGCATCCATCGCACCGATAAAAATTAATTTATGTCCTCCTGGGTCTCGATCGCGGTAGGGAAATAAATTTAAATCTACACCATTGGGAATTATTTCTATTTTAGCTTGAGGATTTATTTGTAATAATTGATTTTTGTCATCTTCTGTGGTAACTATTATCTGTTTAAATTTCTGAGTGTAACGTTTTTCGTAGCGTTTTAATAGATTAAGATAGAGGCGATCGCGCCAAATATTTACTGATGCTCCCATTTCTAAATGATTTCGACTCCAACCATAAACTGAACTATGGATATTTACCATAGTGGGTAATATATTATTATATTCTGGTTTAATATAAATCTCATTTACGCTATGTTCACAGGTAACAATATCACATTTTCCTGCTAAAATATAATCATCTATCCAGGCTTGCATTTCTGGGGAATAACGGTGTAAAACATTAGGCGGAGTTGAGGTTTTGACAGATTTTAAAAACCGTTTTATTTTACTAATTAAATTATGATTATATTCAGATTTTAGCGGAAAAATTACTAAAGATGTTACCCATTGACGTAATTCTTCTATTTCCCTATCGTTAACTTCTGAGTGACGCTGGGTAACTAAAGTAACATGATGTTTTGAGTGTAGATATTTTAATAAATTAAAAGTTCTAATTTCCGTTCCGCCTCGGCTGGGTGGATAGGGAAATGTTGAAGAAATCATAAGAATATTCATAATAAAATTAATTGCAAATTTAGAGTTTTCCTAATTTGATTGTATTATATAACTAATTTAAATATAACAGTTACCCCAAAAAATATATATCTTCACCAATTTTTAAATTCATTTTTGATAGTAGTAAATACTCAGCAGATTTTAGATAAAAATAATATGCTGATTATTTTAATGATAAATCCACTAAAGGGCAAATGAGGGAGATAAAATTCACCCTCATTTTATCCTGTACTATTGATTATTAAATAATAGTTGACGATATTTCCCTAAAGCTGTGAGGGAAAAATGCTGCTGATAGAAGTGATATTTTAGATAAAAATGACAGGGAAAACCAGTACCAGTAAACTCTGATTCATCCCAACGTCCATCAGCAAGTTGTGTATTTAATAAGTATTGTATGCCGCGATCGATCTGATCTTTAGCGAAATTACCTGTGACTTCTCCTGCTGCCATTAAACCAATTAAAGCCCAAGCGGTTTGAGAAGCAGTACTTTGCCCTTTTCCTTTTAAAGATGGATCGTTATAACTCCAGCAAGTTTCTCCCCAGCCACCATCGGAATTTTGACAGTTTGCTAACCAATTGGCACCCCTTTCAATATGGTTTTTATGGGATTTAGGTGCAATTAAAGATAGGGCTGAAAGTACACCGCTAGTACCATAAATATAATTTACTCCCCAACGTCCAAACCAGCATCCTTCTGTTTCTTGTTCTTTTTCTAAATAAGCTAAAGCGCGATTAATTTGGTTAGGTTCCATTGATAAATTACAACGCCCTAACATTTCTAAAACTCGCGCTGTGACGTCGGCAGTATTTGGATCGATCATTGCTTTTAAATCGGCATAAGGCAAAGCATTTAACCAATTATGATCATTATCTAAATCAAAGGCTGCCCAACCACCGGGTTTACATTGCATGGTAGCTATCCAAGCCACTGCCCGATCGATAGCTGCTTTTTTGAGTTTTTCATCTGGTAAATTTATGGCATCTAACGCCATAACAACTACGGCAGTATCGTCTACATCAGGATAGAAACGGTTTTCAAATTCAAATGCCCAAGCGCCAGGTTTTCCGACGGTATTTTTAACAGCCCAGTCGCCATAATCAAGGATTTGTTTTTTAATTAACCATTCGCCACCGCTTACTAAAGCTGGATGATTTGCTGGTAAACCTGATGCTACTAAACTTCGCATTACTAATGCGGTATCCCAGACAGGAGAAACACAAGGTTGTACACAATAGGTATTTTCTGTTTCGATGACAAAGCGATCGACTGCTTCTATACCTCTGACGATGATCGGATCGTTAACATCATAATTTAAACACCGCAATGCTAACAGGGAATTTAACATGGCGGGAATAATACCACCCCAATCTCCGGAAACTTCTTGCCGTTCCAAAACCCATTTTTCTGCTGCTTTAATTCCCTGTTGTCGAAAAGGTATAAAATTAATATTTTCGGCAAATTTGAAAAGTTTATCTAAATAAACAAAAAAATCTGTCCAATCATTATTTTTTGGTAACTCAAATTTAACATTTTCTCTGCCCTCTGTATAGAGTTCGTCAAGGTTAATAGCTGGTTCAATTTTAAACACAGGTTTTTGGTCAAAAACTATTAACAAGGGAACGGTACTACTCCGCGCCCAACTTGACATTTCATAGATAGTAAATAGAGGATTTTGTGGTAATAACATTACCCAAGCTGGCAGGGAGGGAATGCCTTGCCAACTATAACAGCCAATTAAAGCTAAATGCAGTTTAGTAAAAATTCTGGCTTTGGTAATTCCACCTTGTTCTAAGATAAAATTACGTGCTTTTATCATGGCTGGGTCTTCTGGGGGTACGCCTAGCAATTTTAACGCCATGTAAGCTTCTATGGAATTGCTGAGGTGTCCGCGATCGCCATAAAATAATTCCCAGCCTCCATGTTCTTTTTGTTGTTGTCTTAGATAGGTTTCTACTTTATGTAAAGGTCGATTTTTATCTGTTCCCCAAATTTTATGGAGTAATACTACTTCTGCCGCCATAGTGACATTAGATTCTAATTCTGTCCACCAGTAACCATCAGGATATTGCTGGGAAAGTAGATAATTTTGGCTGGCGGTTATTGCTGCATCTAGTTTAAGTTTAAATGGTGCTATTCTGTCTTGAGTTTGCATAATTTACTATTGTCCTGCACAACATCTGCCTAGAGGCAGCTTTCGGAAATATTTTACAACTTTTTGCTAGTTGTGGCAAAATAATGGATAATTTATCTGGTATTTTTTCGGCGCAAATTGCTTAACACCCAATTAGTTTTAAATTTAAAATATATGGATTAACTAAAGATAATTTTTTTAAAAGCTAAAATTTGCTGCTAAATTTTGGGTTAATTTTATAATAAAATTCATAATAAAATTGATAATGTTTAATAATATTATGGTCAAAATTCAACTTTTGAAGCTGTTATAGATTAAAATTATTTTGAGAAAAATATTAAATGTGAGGATAAAATTATGCCCTTGTCCCAGGTTGCAGTTAAAATATGTAATAGTTTAATTTATAAATATTCCTAGTTAACGTAATTCGTCCTGTCTGCTGCTGATAGATATAATTTTAGGGAATAAATGCTGCTAGGTTTTTATCCCACCGATTCCTAACTTACTTTTTTGATAATCCCATGACTTTTTCTGCAAATTTATCTGCGTCTACGAGTTATAATGAAATTTGGACTTGGCAGGGTTTTCCTATCTGCTATCAACGCCAAGGTAACAAAGGGCCTGCTGTTTTATTGGTGCATGGATTTGGTGCATCTCTAGGACATTGGCGTAAAAACATACCAGTTTTAGCTACTGAAAATAGAGTTTATGCTATAGATTTGATTGGCTTTGGCGGTTCGGCTAAACCTTTGCCAGGAAAAATTAATTATACCTTTGAAACTTGGGGACAGCAAATAGTTGATTTTTGTCGAGAAGTAATTGGCAGTCCGGCGTTTTTAGTTGGTAATTCGATCGGCTGTATTGCAGTAATGCAGGCAGCAGTAATGAATCCTGATATAGCTTTGGGAATAATTATTATTAATTGTTCGTTGCGAATGTTGCACGATCGCCGTCGTGAAGAATTATCTTGGATAAAACAAATAGGTACACCGATCGTGCAACAACTTTTAGCAGTAAAACGAATAGGTAATTTATTTTTTCAACAATTAGCTAGACCGGCTACAGTCCGAAAAATTTTGTTACTAGCTTATAAGCGATCGGAAGCAGTAACAGATGAATTAGTAGATATTATCATGGAACCTGCCCTAGATCCAGGGGCGGTTTATGTATTTTTAGCTTTTACTAATTATTCTCATGGTCCTTTACCAGAAGATTTGTTACCTATTCTTCCCTGTCCGGCTTTAATTTTATGGGGAGAAGAAGACCCTTGGGAACCAATAGAATTAGGTCGTCAATTAGCAGAATTTCCCACTGTAGAAAAGTTTGTTAATTTACCAGGGGTTGGGCATTGTCCCCAGGATGAAGCACCAGAAATAGTAAATCCTATTTTATTAGATTGGATTGCCCATAAATCCGCTATTACAGATTGATATTTGTCCGAAATATTAGACAAAATATCAATAATAATACAGTAAAATTAGCTAAGGTGCGGCGAGTTTAGTTTAAATTACTCTCTTATTTTTTTAAGATGCCGCACCCTAATCTAAAATTACCAGGTTATGGGTCATATTATGCAAGTATTAAGAATCAGATTGATTTAAACGGAGTTGCCATGCAGCATCTATTTTATCTGATTGTTCTATTTCCTGTGTAATTAAATCTTTTTCAGTGGTGTAAGCCAAATTATCGTTACCTATAATTGCTTCGGCTGCAAATTGTTGAGTGTAGGCAATTTTCTTTTGTAATTCTGGGTTAGGACTAGATAAAATATTCGCTAATTTTTCTCGATCGCTATTGCGGGCTTCAATTTTTTGATTTTGCCATTGAATCCAAAAATAACGAATTAAAGGAACTGCTAAAAATGCTGTGCCGTAACCAAATAACAGCCAAAAAATAGAATTAACAAAGGCAACTAAACCACCTAATTTTGCTGCAATTGTACCATCTGCTAATAAACTTTTTAACACTAAAGCGCCAATAAAATTTACTCCACCTAGTCCAGCAGCAGCTATAATTTGTCCGGAAGTAGCTTCACTAAAACGCCAACGTTTTTCCCGTAAATAAGAAGAAACAGATTGAATATTTTGTTGTTGTGCTGTAGTTTGTAAATCAGGAAAATGATAAACTATATCCCCATCAGGGCTAACTTCTGGGCGACCGTTAAAGCGAATTAACACCGGTAACATATATTCTTCATATTCTTGAGTATAACCTGAACCAATACTATCTAAATAGGGGGCGATTTGTTCGGCTACTACTGCGCCTTTGTTGTTGCGAATTACAGTGGCAATATTTTTCCAGCGACGGTCGTCTAAATCTTGATTAGGATTACCATCTCCGAAAAGAAACGAATAAACAGCCTCTAAGAAATTCATTTGGTTTTCTGAGGTAATAGCATATTGTCTTCTTCCATAGGGGCGATCGTAATCCCAATAGAAAATCCACCATAAATCAGAAATATCTACTAAACGGGCTAGAAAAAATAAACCACCACCAGAATTATTACGATTATTATTATCTTTGCTGGAATTTGTGGCGGTGATAATGATAAAAATGCTGATAAATATCAGGAGGATGGAAACTATTAACAAAATGCCAAAGGAAATACGAATTAAGTAAAATAATACTCGCCAGATTTTTTCCCACCATTCCCGCAGGCGCAACTGTAAATCTTTATTGCGAATAATATCGCGAAAATTTTGAGGAAATAGGTAAACAATATCCCCCGACTCTGCTACCTGCAAATGGCCACCAGCACCAGAGGCGAGGGTTAGCAGTCCTTTTTCTGCTAAGTTAACATTTAAACCGGCTTTTGTTGCGACATCACCGACAGTAACGCGGTAGCCAAGTTGTTCCACCGCTTCCATAATGCTGCGATCGAAAGTCATATTTCCCCTTATTTTATTCAGCTTGCTATTTTTTATTATAATTGAAAATTAAAAATCTGAAATTATCCAGCGCAAATTTTTAATAACTAATTTCTTAGGATTGGCAATCATATCAATATAATATATTGAAAGTAATTATATTAATGAGTAAAAAACCGTTGTTGCGCTTTAGCGCTAAAATGAAATACAAACAAAAATCTGCTTATATTTTTCTAGTTAAAAAATTCTTGTTGGTAATACACCCAAGTACAATTTACAT
>CAWUOF010000075.1:0-11652 GCA_963923765.1 uncultured bacterium
CCCTTTCCCCCCTGCTCCCCTGCCCCCCTGCTTCCCTGCTGCCCATACCCAATTCCCACCAATTCATTTTGTAACTAATAATACTCCCATCATGCCACCTAGTATGGGATAGTGTATAGGTTGGGTAAAACCAGCATTTAAAGCTAATTTTACTTGTTCTGGGCCTGTAGGAAATTTTTCTAAGCTAGGAACTATATAGGCATATTCTTCAGTCATGCCAAATTTTTTGGCAGTGGGAATAACTAAATTTTGTAGATACCACTGTTGAAAACTATTAATTATAGAATTGTTGGGGCGATGAAAGTCAAGAATAGCAGCTTTTGCACCTGGTTTGAGGACTCGGTTTATTTCTTGTAGTCCGCGAGGAATATCGGTTAAATTGCGAAGACCGTAACCCATTGTCACTGCATCAAAATTATGATCAGGAAAGGGTAAATTTAGGGCATCTGCTTCGATCCAGGTAATGGGGGGGAGAAGATACTCTTTTTCGCTACGCTGACGAGCGATCGCCAACTGTGCTGGAGAAAAATCAACTCCATAAATACTACCCGTTGCTGTTACTTTTTTTGCCAACATCAAAGCAATATCGCCACTACCGCAGCAAATATCTAAACAAGTATCTCCTGGTTTAGCTTCGCTCCAATTAATGGCCATTTGTTTCCAAATGCGATGCATTCCCAGGCTAAGATTATCATTTAGGCGATCGTAAACTGGGGCAATGCGATCGAAAATGGTGCGAATTTGATTTTCCGTCATAATTTATCAGACATAATAATAAGTAGTCATGCCAACTAAATTCCATATTTAATATAGGCAAAAAGCTATTTAGAATAACCATTTATTTTGCCTAAATAATTATTAATATTTTTAATTGCTAATTGCTAATTGCTAATCAATCATAAATTTTAGCCATCAGCTATTAGCTATTAAATTATATTTATTATCCTTTTCCAAACAAGCGGGTACAGTGAAGAGCGATCGCTACCTGTTGTGCTGATAGATGAATTAAAGCTACTTCATCTTCTTGCAGAGTACAAGGTTTTTTCCATTGTAAAGATAAAACCGCCAAAACCTCATCTCGATAGACAATAGGAATAATTAAATGGGCTTGTATTCCTGATGCTTGGTAGTGTTCAACAGCAGACAGGGAGCGATCAGCAGGGACATTTACAGCCACCTGCATTTTTTGAGAAGCGATCGCCTCTGCTGTTAAAGGATCAACAGCTAACCAATTTTCGACATTATTACCTTCACTACTGTAACTACTTTGACCCGCAGCCACAGTATTACCTTCCACCAGTTGTATGATACATCCATCCGCTTCAAAGCTTTGGCCAAACGCTGTAGCGATCGGCGGCAAACAATCATCCAAGCTACTAGACTTTTGTGCTACCTGCACAATAGTTACCAGCAAATTTGTTTGGGCCTGCGCTCGATGTAATTCTTTGGTTTTTTCCTTAATAATTTCGTAACTTTCAGCAGCACGTTGTACCACTGTTTTTAACTCATTTGGATCCCAAGGCTTAGTAATGTACTTATAAACTTGGCCAGAATTAATAGCTTCCACCAAATCTTCTACATCCGTAAAACCAGTTAAAATAATTCGTACTGTATTCGGGAAATTAGGTAAAGTTTTCTTTAAAAACTCCGTACCCTTCATTTCCGGCATACGTTGATCTGATATAATTACGGCTACTTCGCCTTCTTTCTCCAAAATTTCCAAGGCACTAACCCCACTTTCGGCGCGGAGTACTTGAAAATCTCGCCGGAAGGTACGATATAGGAGGTCAAGATTATCTGGTTCATCATCGACAACCAGCATCTTAGGTTTTTTTGATCGATCTAAACTCATTAACTGACGGGTAATATTATCTAACTCTGGAATGGCACTTTTCATAAAAATACTATAAACTCCCGACATTTGCATAGCCAACTCATTAATCTAAATATAATTATTATGTTTATCCCGATCGCTCATCAGGAAACCCTGATATCTCCAGCATTTTTCCTAAATTAGCATCAATACTTAGTCCCAGCCACATCAACTATTTAACATAAGTTAAAATTTTCTTGGCATGGCCAGCCATTTATTTTAAGATTATTTAATTTCCCCCAAAATTTTTGCAAAAATTGGTTATATCAAATCTTTAGTAAAAAGACAGGAAAAAGGTAATTTCTGAAATTTTATGATAATTTTTCTGCAATATTTCATTCCTTTTTAATTTTATAAATATTTTTATTTTAATATTTATTATACCTTATAACCTAGACAAAATTTAGCTCAAAATCTCTCTTCACCTAGAATATACACAAAAATTATAAATATTTGTTACCATTAAAATATTTTAGCAATGATGCACTTATTATATATTTGCAAATTCTCTTTTTATTCCCATAAAATTAATTATTTAGGTGCGTTAGGGATAATATCCCAGCCTATCAGCCTTTAACATTCTGACGCACCTTAGTAAATATATAATTAATTTTTTGGAAAATACTTAAAATTTAGATATCCCATTAACCAATTAGCTAATAAATATTTCAATGCTTTTGCCCAAAAGAATAAATTAAAGTTCGCCATACAAATTTTGGTAACACCAACATTCGACGCCAACGCCAAGGCTCTTGATAAAGACGATACAACCATTCTAAATGATTATCACAAAACCAAGCCGGCGCTCTTAATTTATTTCCTGCCCAAATATCCATACTACCACCTATACCCATCCAAATCGCCTGCGGGCATAAATGACGATTTTCTGCAATCCAAAATTCTTGCCGGGGCACACCTAAGCCAACTAAAATTAGATTTGGTTGTAAATTGTGCAAAGTTTCCTGCAATTTTTCTAATTCTGTTGTAGAGATATAACCATTTTCAGTACCTACTATATTTAAACCTGGAATTTTTTGCTGCCAAGAAGCGGCGGCTGTTGCCGCTATTCCTGGCATTCCACCATACAAAAATACTGACCAGGAATTTTCAATTTTTCCTGCTGCTATTAACAAAGACTCGGCTAATTCTATACCGGGACAGCGATCGACTTTTTCACCGCGAAATCGCAAATATAAAACTATTCCCGCCCCATCTGGTATCACCAAATCAGCTTGACTAATAACTTTTGCCAAGGCAGAATCATTCTCTGCCTGCATAGTCATTTCGGCATTTAACGTTACTATATGACAGCCTTGATTTTCGCGGCAAGTTAACCAGCCTAAATAGTCTTCTAATATATGTACTGGTATTCCCAGCACAGAAAATTTTTGGGGTGGCCTAGACATCAGTAAATTTTGCACAACCTTTTTTTATTATTTGATAAAGAGATTGTACAACGGAGCTAAAAAATTTAATACGCTTGGAGACAATAAATTAACCTAAAGAACAAAAATTTAATTAAATATCAATATCGAAAACCTATAATTAAAATTAATAACATTAAAAATAGGGGAAGATTATTAATTCTATCCCCTATCTTTAAGAATCCTCAGTATTAGCACAAAATTAATTAAAAAAGTTTAAAAAATATATAAAATAATGAAGGCTTTAAGCATTAGGTTTAAGAGTACCATCAGCATATAATTTCATTGGTACTAGCTCTAATTTGCCATTAATTTTAACTTGAGAATATACGATTTTTACCAAGGGGGCATGATTGTTATTGTAACAAAGTGACATATTCTTCACCTCTTCTTTTTCAAAAAAAGTCAAAGCCCAAAAACTGCAACCTTAAACAAAATCCAAAAATTTGAAGATTTTGATAATTACCAAGTGTTTGACTTCCTTGTTTATCCTAATACTTATAATAATGTACAAAATCAGGAAATTAGGTAAAGATAAAAACAAGATAGTAAGATATTTTATAAAGCTTTGGTAAAATTTTTGGAAAAAATCGATTAGTAGGGCAGCCAGCAAAGTATAAAAATTTATCAGAGAATAAAAACGTCTAAAATAGCGTCAGAGATGAAAGCCTAAATAAGTATTGTAGACTTATGCCTGACGCCTAGATTTAGCAGATGGTTATTATAGCTACAAATAGCCTAATAAATATCAGTAAAATTACTTAATTTTTGGAGCATAAAGTAGCTATTTAAGTATAACGATCGCGCAAAATAAATTCAGCAATAGCTAAATCTACAGGGGTAGTAACTTTCAAATTAGTTTCTTCACCTTGCACAATGGTTACAGGTAAACCACATTTTTCAAACAAGGCAGCATCGTCGGTAACTTCCCAATTCAGGCGACGTCCCTTATCGTGGCATTCCTTTAATAAATCCACAACAAAGCCCTGGGGTGTTTGTGCAGCCCATAACTTACTGCGATCGGGTGTATCTTGCACCAAACCAGTACTATCTACAACTTTAATGGTATCTTTGACAGTTATAGCAGCAATCAATCCAGGACATTTCTGTAAAGCGGCAGCACAACGGTTAAACAAATCCGGAGTAGCTAAACACCTAGCGCCATCGTGAATTAACACCCGATCGGCTTCCGGAGGTAAAGCTTGCAAACCGTTATAAACTGATTCTTGGCGAGTATCACCACCTTTAATAAAATGTACTGGCTTAGTTAAAGCTAGACTAGCCAAAATTGCTTGAAAATCCGGCCAATCTTGGGGCTGACCAATAATACCAATCCAAGTGATGCTAGTAGCTGCCTCAGCAGCGCGAAGTGTCCAATCAATCAAAGGCTTACCGAGTAAAGTCAAAAGCAACTTATTGCGATCGCTTCCCATGCGGCGGCCCATACCAGCGGCAGGAATTAATAAATACATTAATCTTTACGAGTCCAACTAAGTATATATTAGGAGCGTTGTGTAACTTAATAAAACATTCAAACCGATAGAATGTAATTGATAAATAGGTACGGTTATGATGCGATTAGTGGCCCTTGTTCCCGGCGGGATTGGCGATCAAATACTTTTTTTCCCCACTCTTGATGATCTCAAACGCTGTTATCCCCAATGTGAAATTAATGTTGTTGCCGAACCCAGGGCTAAAGGTGCCTATAGGGTAAGTAAATCAGTTAGTGAAGTTATTGCTTATGATTTTAAATCTCGCAATAGTTTAGCAGATTGGGCTAATCTATTGGGTATTATCCGCGATAGCGAATACGATGTAGTCCTTTCCTTGGGCCAGCGTTGGAGTGTAGGTTTTTTACTGTGGTTGACTGGTATTCCCACTCGTGTAGGCTATAGCGGTAGTGCTGGATATGGGTTTTTAACTAATTCAGTATCTTTAAATACAAATCAATATGCTGCCTTTATGTATCACGACTTACTACAAGGCTTAGGCATTAATAAACCTTGTCCAGAATTATCACTAAATGTTCCTAAACAAGATCTTGATTGGGCAGAAAATCAGCAAAAATTATTAGGTATTCGTGATACTGGTTATGTTTTAATTCATGGTGGCTCTAGTCAACTGGCTAAAGAAAAAGGCATTGATAAAATCTATCCAGTAGAAAATTGGCAAAAAATAATTCAAGATTTCCAAAACCGACAACCTGATTTACCTGTAGTGGTAGTAAAAGGACCTGAAGATCAGGAATTTGTCACCCAATTAGTGCAAAATTGTCCTGGGTTAAAAATTATCTCCCCCAGCGATATTGGCAAATTAGCAGCAACGATCGCCGGTGCCAATTTAATGCTATGTACCGATAGTGCCCCCATGCATTTATCAGTAGCCGTACAAACTTATACTGTGGCTTTATTTGGTCCTACAGATCCAGCAAAATTATTACCCCAAAACGAAAAATTTATCAGCATTAAATCTCCCACTGGTAAAATGGCTGATATATCTCCGGAATTAGTACTTAAAAAAGTTTGGAGTGAGTAATTAAAACCGTTGAAAAAATAAAAAAGTGGGAAATAAAAAAAATGGGAAGAAAAGCATAACCATTTAAATTTTCTTCCCTTTTATCACTTTTTAAGTTGTAATTTTTGCTATTAAATGTTTCTATGTCTAAACCTGCTGTTTTTCTCGATCGCGATGGGGTACTAAATATTGAAGTTGGCTATATTCATCGTCTGGAAGACTTAAATTTAATACCCGGTGTAGCTACCGCAGTTAAAAAACTCAATGACCAAGGTATATTTTGCTGTATGGTTTCTAACCAAGCCGGATCAGCTAGAGGATATTATCCACTTAGTCATATAGAAGACTTACATAAACGTTTGGTTAATTTATTGGCAGCCGAAGCCAATGCCAAATTAGACGCTATGTATTATTGTCCCTATCTTAGTCCACCAGAAGGAGGCATAAATCCAGAATTTAGCATCTGGAGTACCTGGCGTAAACCCAATACAGGTATGTTAGTAGCAGCAGCCTGGGAACATGACTTAGATTTAAGTCAAAGTTTTATGGTGGGAGATAAGGCAACGGATGTGGATATGGCCCACAATAGCGGTTGTACAGGAATTTTAGTACAGACTGGTTATGGCGATCGCGTCCTTAGTGGTGACTACCAACACTACACCCAACCTGATTATATTGCCCCTGATTTGGCCGCAGCCGTTGAATGGATTTTGCAGCACATTTAAATTGCAATATAATACAACTTTATCTATAACTTATAAAAACCACAATAAAAACTAATATAAGCTTCTGTTATAATAGCTACAATTTTAACATAAGTAATCATGGCAATTAATTATATAATTACACTATGATTACTCTAAAATTAATGCGTAATGTGCTTCAGGCATAAGATTGAGGCGATATAACCAGGGTTTAAAATTCTGACTTACCTTGCTCACTAAATATATAATTTATTGTGCTAAGTTACTTATTAAGTATAAATTACCAGGCAATATAGATAAACATAAACCTATATCATAAGATAATGCATATAGACTAAAACTATAATTTCATAGTATTTTAATTATTTAATTAGACCTAATAATTTTCAGCAAAATTTCTTAGCTTGAAAATAAATCTCTATTGATTGATTGATATTCGGTCAAATAAGGTTTTTCGACTGCATTAAAAATGCAATTTAAAGGATAATTTCTATGTCCCAGATTTTTTTGCAAAGTATCTGGTTAGTACCTTGCTATCCTCTTATCGGTGCAGTTTTAGCCATACCCTGGTCTCCTGCATTTATTCGGCTTACAGGTCCGCGTCCGGCTGGTTATGTCAATATCATAATGACATTAGTTGCCTTCGCCCACGCCGTAATTGCTTTAACAACTATTTGGAATCAACCTACCCAACATTTATTAATTCCCTGGCTTCAAGTAGCAAATCTGGATTTAACCATACCCATAGAAATATCTTCAGTTACAGTAGGAGCCACAGTTATAGTAACTGGGTTAAATTTGCTGGCGCAAATTTATGCAGTGGGATATATGGAAATGGATTGGGGATGGGGCCGTTTTTATTCCCTGCTAGGACTCTTTGAAGCAGGAATGTGTGGCCTAGCTTTATGCGATTCCCTATTTTTTAGTTACATAATTTTAGAAGTTTTAACTCTTGGTACTTATTTGCTAGTAGGGCTGTGGTTTTGTCAGCCTTTAGTAGTTACGGGTGCTAGAGATGCTTTCTTAACTAAACGGGTAGGAGATTTAGTCCTGCTCATGGGGGTATTAGCTTTATATCCTTTAGCAGGAACCTGGAATTTTGACGATTTACGTCAATGGGCTGATGCTGCATCTATAGATCCCACAGTAGCGACCCTGGTGGGTATGGCGCTAATTGCTGGACCGATGGGTAAATGCGCTCAGTTTCCCCTGCACTTGTGGCTAGATGAAGCGATGGAAGGGCCATTTCCTAGCACAATTTTGCGTAATTCAGTGGTAGTCTCTACAGGGGCTTGGGTGCTAATTAAATTAGAGCCTGTTTTAGCTTTATCCCCATTTGTGTTATCAGCAACGATATTTGTCGGGGCAGCAACGGCGGTGGGTGCCAGTTTAATTGCGATCGCCCAAATAGATGTTAAACGCGCTCTATCCTATTCCGTTAGTGCCTACATGGGCATAATATTTATTGCCGTAGGAACCCAACAAACTGAAGCTGCTTTAATGCTAGTGTTTACTTACGCCCTAGCAATGGCGCTATTGGTAATGAGTACAGGCACAATTATCGCCAATAACGTCACCCAAGATTTAACTCAATTAGGTGGTTTATTTTCCCGTCGTCCCATACCAGGAATTGCCTTTATTGTTGGGGCTTGTGGCTTGTTAGCTTTCCCACCTTTAGGTAGTTTTTGGTCATTACTAAAATTAGCTGATGGTTTGTGGAATAACGAACCGGCTTTAGTGGCTTTGTTGCTAATAGTTAATGTTTTAACTGCCTTTAGTTTAACTCGCGTTTTTGGGTTAATTTTTGGCGGCAAACCTAAACCCATGACAACACGATCGCCGGAAGTTCTCTGGGCGATGGTATTGCCAATGGTTATTTTAATGGGTTTTACTCTTCATCTTCCCCTGTTGTTAGGACAATTTAATTTATTACCAAAGTTCGCAGATATTAATGTAGAACTTGCTCTTTTATTATTTGGAACTAACGTTTTAGGCTGTACATTATCTGCTGTTATTTACTTTTTTGGAATCTGGCCAACACCAGTACAATTGCCATCAAAAGCTTTACAAGACTTTTTGGCTTACGATTTCTACACCGCCAAACTTTATCGAGTTAGTTTTGTGTTTGTAGTTGACCTAATTTCTCGTATTGCTTATTGGATCGATCGCTACATAGTAGATGGCATAGTTAATCTTTTTGGCTTAGTCACAGTTTTTAGCGGTCAAAGCTTAAAATATAGCACCTCCGGTCAATCTCAATTTTATGCCTTGACTATTCTGGTAGGTGTAGCTCTTTTAGGAGTAATTGTAAGCTGGTCTTTACTATCTCGTCTTTCAGTAGTAATTGGCAGTTAATCACTATAATAACTAATAGCTAATATTAGAAAAAATCTGAATTATTAGCTATTAGCTTATCTTTACTTAGAAAAATAACCAAAAAATCAGCAATAACTATGCTCAGTACCTTGATTTTATTACCCATAGTTGGTGCAATATTAATCAGTCTCATACCGAAAAATGCACCCCAGGGACGCTCTCGAATTTTGGCTTTAATATTAGCTAGTTTACTGCTAATTTTTTCTTTTATTCTCCTGGGTAAATTTGATATTCATAACCCCAGCTTACAATTTTCTGAATTTTTACCTTGGATTAAACCCCTGGGATTAAATTATCGCCTTGGTATTGATGGATTATCTTTACCTCTGCTAATTTTAAATAGCATTCTCACTTGGATTGTTATCTATAGCAGTGATGATAAAACCTCGCGCTCAAAATTATTTTACTCTTTGATTTTTCTAGTAAATGCAGGAGTAGCAGGCGCTTTTGCGGCTCAAAATATACTATTGTTCGTACTATTTTACGAACTAGAATTAATTCCCCTGTATTTACTAATTGCCATTTGGGGCGGTCAGAAACGTGACTATGCCGCTATGAAGTTTCTAATTTATACCGCCGTTTCCGGTATTTTAATTTTAGCCGCTTTCTTAGCTTTAGCATTCCTTAATGGCTCCCTTACCTTTGATTACGTATCCCTAAATACTCAAAAGTTATCTTCTACATTACAATCAGTTTTGTTAGTAACTCTGCTGATAGGTTTTGGTATTAAAACTCCCCTAGTTCCTTTGCATACTTGGCTACCAGATGCTTATGTAGAAGCTTCCACACCAGTTGCTATTCTCTTAGGTGGTGTATTAGCAAAATTAGGAACCTACGGTTTAATCCGATTCTGTTTAGGTTTATTCCCGGAAGCATGGGCAAATTTAGCTCCTAGTTTGGCACTTTGGGGAACTATTAGTGTGCTTTATGGTGCTATTACTGCCATTGCTCAAAAAGATATTAAACGCATGGTAGCCTATAGCTCGATCGGTCACATGGGCTATATCTTAGTTGCCTGTGCTGCCTTAACTCCCTTGGGTATGGTAGGCGCTATTTCCCAAATGGTTAGTCATGGTTTAATTTTAGCTTTACTATTTCATTTAGTGGGAGTAATTGAATCAAAAGTTGGTACTCGTGATTTAGATGTTTTAAATGGTTTAATGAATCCTGTACGGGGTTTACCTCTCACCAGTGCTTTATTAGTTTTAGCAGGTATGGCAAGTGCTGGTATTCCTGGTTTAGTTGGTTTTGTTGCAGAATTTCTGGTGTTTCAAGGAAGCTTTGCTGTTTATCCCTGGGAAACTATTTTGTTAGTAGTTAGCAGTGGTTTAACGGCTGTTTATTTTGTAATCTTGCTGAATCGTACCTGTTTTGGTAAGCTGGATAATTATACGGCTTACTATCCAAAAATTTTAAGCTGGGAACGGACAACAGCTTTAATTTTGATGGCTTTAATCTTCTTTTTAGGTGTACAACCTACTTGGTTAGTACGTTGGAGTGAATCAACTTCTAATGCACTGGTGGCTACAGTAGCAAATTCTAATTCTCAGAATTTAGCAACAACAATAAATTCATCAGTTATTAGTGAGTAAATATTGGGTGGGCTTTAGCTCACCCTCCTCAATATAGTCTATTGATTTCAGGATTTTCGATGTAAAAATTTTAGATTTTGGATGTTGAACAGTTAATACTGTTAAGGGTAATTTCACAAAATTAGTAAAAAACATTGTTAAGTGGTAGTTGCCCTGTCTGCGCCATTAAACTATGCAAAAAACTATAGATATTTTCCTAGTTTAAAAAATGTTTTTTTGTCAAAGTGATATCTACCCTAGGAGTCAGAAAAAACGAGAACAGATTAATATAATATAAATTTCTGGTTTTTTTAGGAAAAATACTATTTTTCCCTGTACTCATCGCCCATAAATCTAAATTATGACTAGCCTCGATAAACCTAAAAAAAAGAAAACTGTATCTCAGCATCTATGGTCAATGCATTGGTGGATGGCTTTTATCTATATTCCAGTGTTTGCGATCGGTAAATATATGACTGATGTAGACAATAGTGTATCTTACAAAGGTAGTTTATACGATTTTCATAAATCTCTTGGTATTTTTACCATGATATTACTAACAGGCAGAATTTTTTTACTGTTGCGTAAACTCCAACAACATAAACCCCCTGCCCGTCGTCCTCTATCTAAATTTGAACGGTTTCGCACCGTCGCCTTACATAGTTTACTCTATGTTTTCATGTTTATAGTTCCCCTAAGTGGTTGGATTTCTTCCAATTTGTATAAAAGCAATAATGTCCGGCTATTTTTTATCCCCCTCCCTGATATTGTGCAAAGTTCCAAAGAACTTTTAGAAGTAGGAGAAAGTGTACATTTTTGGTTATCCTACACATTTCTCGCATTTGTAATTTTACACGCCATTGACCAATGGAAATTTTTAAAAGCTACTGGACGAAGATTTTTTAAGTTTATGTTGAAAAAAATAGCGGTTTCAGGTTAAAAATAAAAAAATAATTACCCTGGTTAGATAATAAAATATATTGCAGATTTAGGATATATCTTAATGACAGCAAAAAAATGTATGTTAACGAGGGAAAATAACTAGGTTTTTTGTTTTTATTCCAGGCAAAGCGAAAACATCGCCATAACGTTTTTTATCCATTCATTCCATAAATTATGACAGCCATTATTACTCCACACGGTACTAAAATTCCTCCCTCTAAGCATGAATTTGCCGAAGTAATTCATCG